>JAXHTA010000290.1:0-5275 GCA_034190285.1 Thermodesulfobacteriota bacterium
CACAGCATTGTCAGATCAATTAGATGCTGTGTTTTTTAATCCAGCAGGATTAACCCAACTAAAACAAAAGCAAGTCAGCGCTACCTATATGAGCTATTTCGATGGCATTAATTGTGGACAACCGGATCATACCCCTTGATAGCCAATCCCTCCGTGTCGCTATTGACTGCCTTTATCGCCCATCCCGTAGGTAGATCAAGCATTCCTATTACAGCCACAAGAAGTACGCACAAGGAAGACATCCTCCCCAAGTGCTTCATAGTTTTCCCCCTTAAAGTGTTTAGCTATGGGTCAAATCCTTGATTGGCTTATGTTTACAATGACTATTATCCAATCAAAATGTTGACCACCATAATCACCATACATGATGCAAGACACCGCATCTATCAAGCCTTGGTTGTCTGGGCATGAAGGGAAGGTATCTCTATTAGCCCGTTTGTCAAGTTGCTATAGAACCAACGTCCCCTTTTGCCTTTTTGCTACGAGTATTGTCTTTTCATTTCTCTCAGCATTGCGATAGTGTCAGGCAACGGTCTGCGGAAGAGCTTCGCAGCGATTAGGTAACTGCTTTTCTGATCAGGGCGTGCCATTTTGTACCCTAAGCGCCCAAGGTCTATGGAACTATGAAATACAAGCTTAATGGCGGGAATTTCTTGAATGACATTCGGCATGTTCGTTCTTTGTGCTGAAACCCTTATGGTCGCCTCCTCAATCCCATTCAACTCACTCCATCGAATTTGCCGAACCCTATTGAAAAGAATACCGCGTCCGATATTAAGCCCCCAGCTGTCTGCTGAAAATATCAGGTTTGGGAAAACAGCATTCTTTGCAGTCATAAGTCCTACAATTCCCGAGATGAAAAAGAAAACCCAGAGCCAAGCAGGCTTTATGTCTATGCTGATATTCCCCAAAAAGGCGGCATCTAAAAACATATAGGCGACACAACCGAACACCAATCCACATATGGCGTTGCCCAAGCGTGAAAAACGGATTTCGATTTTTGTTGATCGCATGCGCGCTCCTCTCTGTTGCCGAACGGCGCCTGTCAAGGGCAGGCAGGGCTACCACGCATTTCGCTATGTGGCTATGGGTCAACTCTTTGATTGGCTTATGTTTAAAATAACTATAACCCAATCAAAAAGTTGACCACCATAATCGATACATCATGCAAGGCACCGCATCTATCAAGTCTTGGTTGTCTGGGCATGAAGGGAAGGCATCTCCAATATGCCCGTTTGCCAAGTTGTTTTAGAACCAACGTCCCCTTTTGCTAGAAATTTACCACTCGTTCTGAATCACCTTCCTGAATTGTCATATCGTCAAAATAAACCTTGGAATCGGCCTTGGTCCAAAGCCCCACATAACCTTCAAAAGATGTTTCCGCGTCAAATTGAAACACCTCGTCCTCATCCAGGAATCCTTTTAACATAGCACCTTGAATTTGAACGGAGATGACGTATTTTGTTCCCGATTCGATGTTCTTTTCAGTACCGACTTTCTTCACACGCCTGCCATTGCTGAACTCAAAAAGGGAAACATTGTTTTCCAAGGCGTCAAGGCTGAGTACAAAGAAATTACTTATATTTCTCAAGCCGAAAACCAATCCTCCCATGTTGTCCAGGCAACCGGCTTCGGGTGTCACCGTCACACGGATCAACCCTTCTTTTATGTAGCTGTCCTTAAGTATCGCGATGGGAAAGTAATGGTATGCCTTGATATTATCAAGAAATTGCTTATACCTGTGTCCTACCATTTTGCCCATCATATTTTTCAGAGAACATGAAAAACCTTCTCCCGACTTCGAACCATCCTGCAGGCATCGTGTGACACCATCCTCGACAACCCGGGCCCAGTCTCCGATGGGTGTATAAAAATTGGGTAAAGGGTTATCCGATTGTTGCAGAAAATCGTAGTTGCCTGAAAAGAACGATGTCTTCATGCTGTCGACTCGGTCCTGGCTCTGAATGGTAAGATCCAACAGTCTGCTGCACGCAAGCAGCCTCCCAAGTTGATCCAGTGTCTCTTCCATGGCAGGGGAATCGTAACCTTTTGCAGTGGCATCTAAAACATCACCGGATATATGCAAGATGAAACCCAGTTGCTGCAGCACCTCTGATAAAAAATGGATACGCATGGACCGCCCATGAATGGAGCCTGCTCCTCCGCCAAACTGCAAGGAGATATAATTGTCTTCCACATTGTCGGACCATAGGATATCAATTGTTGCGTAGTGATACCCGAATTTGATGCTGAGATTGACATATTCACTGGAAAGGATGGCGTAGCTAGCCATCTGCGGTGGAGGGCCGGAGGTCATGAGGGCCATCATATTTTGGGTGTTAACGCCAATGGCTCCAGACCAGTTGACTCCCGGGTAAGACAGGCCTCGCCAGAGAGCTTTCATGGGAAGACACGCTATGGCCTCCGGCGTGATATCGTCACAGGTAGTTAAGTTCTCCTTCAACCCACCACCCAGATCGACGAAGTAAAGGGCCACGGGTATGTTTGAGGTCATTTTGACGGATTTGGTGCTCTCTGCCGTCTGCCTGGACAATCCAAACATCTCTTTGACGACCCTTTCATGGCTGTAGCGGATGACATCGTGAAGGGTTTTGCAGTGTTTCGGAGAAAATGTGGGTGCTTCAGGGTCCGTGAGGTTTAAAGGGGAAATCTTTGACAGTATTGTATCCATTTTCAGATGGGCAGAGCTTTTAAAAACCTTGTCTCTTGGCAACCCAGTGGTTTCTGCCAGTTCATCTACCTTGCCGCCAAAGACAGTTGTCGTATCAGCCACCATGGTGATAGTGGCCCCCGGGATGAGGTCGGTGGTGGCCGTGCCTGCGTTTACAATCATGGGAATGCCAAACTCCCTGGCTACAGAAGCCAGATGACTTGCCACACTCCCCAAATCTGTGATAATTCCCTTTACCGAGTCAGCCAGTTTAGCGTACTCTGGGGAGGCCGTCTTTGCCACCAGAATGGCGTCTTCAAATTTAGTTCTGTCCCAGGGAGAAGTGGGCAGGACGACTCTTCCGGAAACCGTCCCTCTTGAGGCACTATTCCCCTTTGACAGCAGTACCGGGTACCCAGGATAGTCCTTAACCTCCGGGACATCCTGCTGTCGCGATTGAGCAAGTCCCAATGGGCGGGACTGCAGGATAAAAAGCCTGCCGGAGCGGTCAATACACCATTCCACATCCTGGGGCGAGCCGAAATGGTCCTCCAGCTTCAGGCTGTATTCAGAAATTAACCGAACAACATCATCATCAATGGCCGGTAACTGTCTGGCTGTTTCAGGCGTTTCTTCCAACCGCGTTCCTTTTTCTGATAAGGGTGCGATGCGGTGTGGTTTATCCGCGATTTCCTTTCTTTTGATACGAAACGATTTTCTGTCCACGTAAAAAGTATCTGGTGATGCCTCACCACTTACGAGGTATTCACCCAGTCCCCATGTGGCACTCACCAGCAACTCAGAGGACGTAGGAAGGGATGGATCCCTGGAATAGCAGACACCGCTTGCCAGTGCGTCGATCATGGTGATGCAGGCTACACACATTGGGGTCTCCCGATCATCCAGGCCGCAATGCATTCTGTATTGAATCGCCCTGGGCGAATATTTACTGGCTAAAACCGTCTTGTAAGCCTCCAGCAGTTCCTTTTTCCCCACGTTGAGTACCGTAGTGTACTGCCCGGCAAAAGAGGCTTCCGTGTCCTCACCAACTGCTGTGCTTCGAACGGCAATAGAGACCCCTTTTTCGGTTTTGAGTTCCAGATTATCATATGCATTTAATATCGCCTCTGCCAAGGAAGGAGGGACAGGGGATTTCAGAATTCTTTTCTGGATGTCTTTGGCCGCAGATTCCAAATGATCCGGTTCAGCGTAAGATACGGCTGCCACCATTTCATCGATAGGTCTATGGAGATCGTTTTGCTCAATAAAAGACCAGAAGGCGTTTGCTGTGATAACAAAACCCGGCGGGGTGGGTAGCCCCAACTCATTGCCGGCCGTTGCAAGATTGCTGGCCTTTGAACCGGTAATTCCAACCATATGGGGTTTCAGTTCTTCAAGTGACAGCACCAGTTCGTCTGAGCGCAGGGGGCCAGCAATGGCAAAGAGAGGCTCAATCTGGTCATGAATATCCCTGCAGACTCTTGAAAGGGCGTCGTATTTTCCGCCGGACAGATTGTTGAGCGCATCTACAAGTTTCGCAGTGGCGTCAAACAGGCGGAGATACTCCCCTTTGACCCCCTGCAGCGTAAACGGCTCACTGCCTTGTGTCAGCCGTTCCAAATGGGAGATGATCTGCAATGTGGTTTGGTTATGGACAAGGAACTCTCGATACCATTTATACTTTTCCGCTAGCTTTCCTTCAAGGTTGACCAGGAGCCTGCACGAATTTTCTTTTGAGAAAAGATCCGTAATTTTCATAACATATATCTTCCTTTATGCGATGGTAACTATTCAGGTGGATAGGCTGTAGGTGTTTAGTCTGTCGGCTATAAAGCGGAATAGGGTCTTGGGCGTCCTGCTTTGATTAATGCGCAGACAGGGCAGTCTTTTAAGACCAAAAGTATAGCCTATAGCCTAATCTGGTGCCTAAAGTGTAGATATTTGATTGTTTAAGGGTGTCCCATATCCCACATGATTAACAACGGCGCTTCTCACACAGGGCTGCGGGTTAGGTTCACCAAGGGGTCATAAAGTAAATTATCAAGGCGTCAAATCTACGCTTGACTCTTGCCCGATTCAAATCTCCTGGCTTCAAAGTAAATTTTGATTCAAATATATTTTATCATCTCAGGTTCTAAAACTCTATTAAGATTGAGGATTATGCAGCAGTGGTCAAACGTAGATTTGATAATCATGTAAAGGGCTTAGGTAGTAGATGGCCCGCTAGGTAGCTGTTCATATCAGGGTCGGAGCTAAATTAGTATTGACAAAGAGATAAGACACCTCAACTTCCATAGCAAGAAATGGTATGGAAATATTGTTACCAACAAAAAATAAGAAGGTGTCAAATGCAAGCATATGCCGGAATCGATCTACATTCAAGCAATATTTACATTGGAGTGTACATTTGGCCAATCCATCAGCCATAAAGCAATATGAGGGACTGAAACATACGGACGACAGATGGGACTCATTTTGGTTGGCCCACATGAAACGTTTAAACATATTGCCCGAGGGTTATATCTACGCAAAAGAAGAGCCTTCTGCGTAAGAGATCCCTTACAGGACGCTCTTCTTTTGCGTAGATATAACCCTCGGGCAATA
>JAXHTA010000291.1:0-5267 GCA_034190285.1 Thermodesulfobacteriota bacterium
GGTACTGCCAAATACGTCCCCATCGACGAGGAACACCCTTTACAGGCTCAATCTCCCTATTCGGCGACGAAGATTGCCGCCGATAAACTTGCTGAAAGCTTCCATGCCTCCTATGATCTGCCGATAGCGATCTGCAGACCATTTAACACCTATGGTCCAAGGCAATCAGCCCGAGCCATTATACCCACCATTATTTCACAGATGATAATCCAAAAAGGGCGAATTCAATTGGGGAACACGGATACAACGCGTGATTTCAATTATGTGACGGATATCGTAGAAGGATTCATTAAGATAGCCGAGTCTGAGAAGACTATAGGGGAAGTAGTAAACATAGGCTTTGGAAGTGAAATATCAATTGGAAGGCTGGCGCAGAAAATCGCGGGATTATGTGGATTTGAGTTGGAAATAGTAAACGATATTAAGCGAATCAGACCACCTTCAAGTGAGGTCCATAGACTTTGTGCCAATAACGACAAGGCCAAAGACTTAGTTGGATGGGAGCCTGAAGTTGACATAGACAAAGGGCTTGTTCGTACTACTGAATGGTTCAAAACCAACGGGTATAAATATAGACAGAGGGAGTATAACATATAATCACTGTTAGCCGACGATGTCTAATGCTTTATTCCAAAAGCAGCGCGACAAACGCCATCATTGAGAAATCTGGTGGGATACCTCCTAACATTGGTGTGTTTGGGTTTAGGTCGCATCTTCCTGATACGTAATCGTAATGGGCACATAATGAATTCAAACTCTATAGCTGTTACCGAACCGGTTTTCGACGGAAACGAATGGAAATATGTGAAGAATTGCCTCGACAGCGGATGGGTCTCTTCTGCGGGAGAATATGTTGAGCTTTTCGAAGAAAAGGTAGCAGAATATGTCGGCGTCAGGTATGGAGTAGCTACGGCAAATGGGACTGCCGCCATTCATACCGCTCTTATGGTAGCGGGTATCAAGCCGGGGGACATAGTTGTGGTTCCGACCTTAAGTTTTGTCGCTACGGTTAACCCGGTTATTTACTGTGGAGCATCTCCCGTCTTTGTCGATTCTGAGGAGAAGACCCTGAATATGGACCCTCAAAAGGCAGAGGATGCAATCAAGCATCTAATCAAGAAACGGCAGAAGCCAAAAGCGATTATAGTGACTCACCTCTATGGCCATCCGTGCGATATGGATGCCATAATGGATCTGGCACACGGGTATGGGCTGGTTGTGATTGAAGACGCGTGTGAATCGCTTGGGTCTAAGTATAAAGGCAAAATGACCGGGGCATTTGGTGATTTTGGTTGCCTCAGCTTCAACGGCAACAAAATCATTACAACCGGTGGTGGCGGGATGCTTCTCATCAATAGCGAGGCGGATTCCGAGAGGGCCAGATATCTCACTACACAAGCAAGGGATCACGACATCGAATATGTGCATAATGAAATAGGATATAATTATCGGCTGACAAACATGCAGGCAGCCCTGGGTCTGGCCCAGATGGAAGAACTCCCGTTTTTCATAAAAGAAAAGAAAAGAATTGCAGAGCTGTATATCGAGGAACTGTCTGATATCGACGAAGTTAGGCCCTTAATGGAGCCGGAATGGGCTGAAAGCAATTACTGGCTTAATCTAGTCCTTGTAGTTAAGAAGCGTTTTGACCGTGCGCGGTTTATGGAGGGGATGTGGAAAAGCGGCGTCGCATTGAGGCCTCTATTCAGGCCTTTGCATATGCAGAAATGCTTCCGATCTGATGAGAGACGAACATTTGAGAAATCGGAATTTTTGTACAAGATTGGGTTTAATCTGCCTTCATCAGTGAGCTTGAGTCATGAGCAGATACATCGGGTGGCTAGATCTCTCAAATACGCCCTGGCTTAACCCTAGCGTTTTACAGAATTTGCGATCAAAACGCTTAAGCATTGGTCAGGGATAGGCATGGGTTAGGTATTACATTTTTTATGACTCGGAAGTTGCCAAAAATACTGAGAAGTTATTAAAGCATATGGGGGATATCGTGGGCATATTGGAGAAGAATTTCGATGCATTAAAGGGAAGGTCTCCGGACGTCTTCAAATGGCTAAATACTGAAAAACAGGATGACCGCGTGGAAATGGTTGTCTCCAATGATAACTGGAATCTGAGGATCCGCGGTAAAAAAGGAAAGAGTTTTCTTCTTTATGACATGGATGACGTCTTTGAGGAAAGCAGGAAGCATTTTAAGGATATTGATTTCACATCGGATAGGGTTACCTTTATCCTTGGTTTTGGTCTGGGTTACGGGGCCAAGGCCATACTGGAAAGAATGGGGCCAGGCCATAAAGTGGTAGTCTTGGAGAACAACCCTACTATTTTGCGGTTAGCATTTACCGTATGCGATTTCTCAGAACCCATAAGAAACGCGGCTATCAGCTTTTTTCTTACCGATGACGACAGCATTAAGAGGTGTGCGGCGGCCTATGCAACCAACAAGCTCAGGGAAGACCTGGTGTTTGTTACCAATACTAAACTGAGAGAGGTTGATAAAGAATATATAAGGATAGAAAAGAGCTTGACGGAAGCTACCAGCGCTGTCCTCATCGGTGTAATAACAGGCTTAAGAAATGCGCAGACCTTTGTAATCAATGATTTGTGGAATTTTCCCAAATTTCTCTTTTCCTCAGGGATCAGGAATCTTAGCAAGAAATTTGAAAACATGCCAGGTATTATCGTTTCGGCCGGTCCTTCTCTTGAAAAGAACATACATAATTTGAAGATGGCACAGGGTAAGGCCGTCATCTTCGCAACGGCACCCGTAGTAAGAATAATGCTAGCCTATGATATTGTCCCGGATTTTGTGGTCTCAATAGACTTTTTAGAGCAAAACCACAAGCATTTTGAGGGAATCTGTGCTCTGGATATCCCGCTGATTCATCCGTGTACGCTCTATCATAAAATCGTAAGGGACTACCAGGGTGATGGATTTGTCTATCAGGACGCTTCAGGCATCACCGGCTGGCTGAAAGAGCACTGGCCCTTTAAGGGCATGGTGATTGCGGGAGGAAGCGTTGCACTGCATGCCTTTGTAGCGGCCGCATTGGGAGGCTGCGATCCTATTATTCTTGTTGGGCAGGATCTTGCCTTTTCAAAGAAGACACATGTGGAAGGGGCTGCCCTGGCTACCGATGTGGATACAAGTAAGGACAATAAAGAGCTTATCTGGATCGAAGGAATGTATGGAGAGAAGGTCCCCAGTTTCGCATCATTTGTGACTCACCTGCGTAGGTTTGAAGATATTATCGCCTCTATTGAGAATAAATGTATTGATTCAACGGAAGGCGGCGCCCTCATCAAGGGAACTGAGATCATACCGCTAAGGGAGTCAATTGAAAAATACTGCCGGGAGGATGTCGATATTTCTTCGATTATAGAACAGAATCATGTCATTGAACCGGTGGATTATTTAGGCATAATCAAGGACCTCCAAGATAAGATACAAGAGGTCAAAAGAATTTATACTCAAGCGGGCAGGGGACTGAAAAGCAATAAAGAGATAGCCAAGAGGATTAAGAATGGTAACATCGGAGATACAAAGACAGATAAAGTGCTCTTGAGAAACTATGATACCTCGACGGAAGTGCAGGAATTCTGTGAGGGATTTCTGCTGACTTCTTCATTTCTCAGAAAGGAAATCCTTGAGATCAATAGGAGTAATTACCAATATGAGTCTGACCAATTTGACAGAAAAGAGGAAATAGAGGTCGGCCTAAAAAGGAACAGAATGATCTTAACGGCATCGCGAAAAGTCCTGAAGAGAATTAGGTCGATGCTCAATCAGCTCCTTGAAACCGCGGATGAAATAGCGAAAACACGCGATGCTGTTCTGCAAAACGAATTTAATTCAGCTTCTCACCATAAATATGGCAAGTTGCTGGCGCAAATGGACCTGCACCGGCCCGCCATAAAGGAGTATCTGACTGCCATCAGGCTGGAAGATTCGGCTCTGGTGCATCTTGACTTGGCCAGAAGCTATATTGTTCTGGAAAAGATCGAAGAAGCTAGACATGAACTGGAGAAATATCTGGGTGCCGGAGGTAAGAATGAGGATGGGGCAAAACTAAATGATGAAATCGAACAACAGATCATGAGATGGTCAAAACTCGCCCAAGACCATTACACCAGCGAAAATTGGATTAATGCCCTTTTGTATGCCAGAAAGGTTATCAAAAGCAACTCTCGTTCTGAGACTGCTATGGATATAATCAGCAATTGCATCGAAAAGAGGAATGAAAAAATCCGGCGCATGGAGAAGATGAAGGATCGGGATCGAGTGGATATGGAAAGGGAAAAAGCGTTCGATGAGTTGATTAGTAAAGGAAAGGAGTCAATGAACAATAGATATTTGGATGAGGCCGTAGGTCTGTTTCAGGAAGCGATTACGAATGTGCCCCCCCGGAAGAATGTGATTGAGGCACAGAGCCTTCTCGGTTGCTGTTTTGCGGAGAAGAATGAAATGGTGTCAGCATCTGAAGTCTTCCAAGATCTCATGAAAAAGCATCCGTACACCGGGATATTTAATGTCAATTTGGCGAGGGGCTATCTAAGAAACGGTTTTTATGAGCAGGCAATCAAGGAGTATGAATCAGCGATTTCAAAGGAGCAAAGGTTCTATTTTCTCTATTTTGAAATAGGCAGCATTTATATGAAATATGGTGAATACGGAAAGGCTATCGAGGCTTTTGAGAGGTATCTTGAATCGAGCCCTGACAGTTATGAACTTGTTGCCAAGATAGGTACGTGCTACCTTGCCAAGGGAATGCCGTGGAAGGCCAAGATCAAATATCAAGAGGCCCTGAAGATTCAGCCTGAATTCGCAGTAGCACGCTTGGGGCTGAGCAAGATTGAAGAATTGGAAAGGCGTATGAGTTAAGTTTTCTTCAAATATCCGGGTTTTTGCACTTAGGATTTGATATGGCATCCATCTCACTTTGCATGATAGTCCGTGACGAAGAGGCCAATCTACCTCGCAGCCTCAAGCCAATTGCCCCTTATTTTGATGAGGTGGTGGTGGTGGATACGGGATCGAAGGATGAAACCGTTTTTCTAGCCAGGCAATTTGGGGCAAAAGTATTCCATATCCCTTGGCAAGATGATTTTTCACTGGCTCGCAATGAATCAATAGCCTTCGCATCCGACGTCGCGCAGGCCGCCGGTGCCGAGTTTGAGTTCACGCGAGCGGACCGCGGCGGGCACCAGTTCCTCGACGCGGCGGCGCATGGCCTGGACCTCGGGCACGAAAT
>JAXHTA010000292.1:0-5262 GCA_034190285.1 Thermodesulfobacteriota bacterium
CGGGCGCCAACGGCGGCCGGCCCGGTGATCTGTATCTGGTTATTCACATCAGGCCACATCCTGTCCTGAAACGAGAAGGAGACAATCTGTACATGGAGGTTCCGGTCTCCGTTCGTGAAGCCATGGCCGGTGGGACTGTCTCTATCCCTGTAGTAGAGGGAAAAGTCAATCTCAAAGTGCCACCCAAGAGCCAGAGTGGTCAGACCTTACGGTTAAAGGGAAAGGGGGCCGTGAACGTCAAGACAAAGCAAAGGGGCGATTTCTTGGTCAGACTGGTCGTCAAGGTCCCTCAGACCGATGACAGAGAGATTCTGGAAGCAGTTGAAAAGATGGATAGGTTTTATGAGGGGGACTTGAGAGGGGATATCAGGCTGTGAGTCATTAGCGCTTATGCTTAAGGCTTTCTTGGATATGCTGAGACAGGTCCTGCAAGATGCTGTCGAATTGCTCCCTCATTCTTATCATATCCTGCCGCATCCGGATGATGATTTCAACGCCTGGCAGATTGACGTCCATTTCTTCAACGAGGGTTTTTGCAATCCGCAGTTTTTCGAGTTCGCTTGAAGCAAACAGCTTGGCGTGGCTTTGTTCGCTGCAAGTTGGGCATAATATCTCTTCTTCCTCTAATTCGGCGATAAAACTTTCTTCCAGCTGAAAAAGCTCCACGACCTCACTTTTTGTCCACAGTTTCTTTGTCATAAAATCGAGCCTTTCAACAAACGATGTCGCTTTCTTTTGTGAGTACGGTCATAATATCATGGTGATTCTGCAAGTCAAGGAAAACGGGGAGCCTGTTCTGCGGCCAATCCAGTAAAGGAGATGAAGCCCCTTTTTTGTTGCATATCTTACGATGAACCCGTAAAAGGTCTTTGCATCGGTCATTCATTGCGGAGTGGGAGATGGGTATATGAAAAAAAAACAGACCCCTGCAGGCTTTTTTTATAGATTGTGGAAATATTTTGCATCAATAAATCTCACCATAGCCATATTGCTGTCCCTTGCAATCACCTCTATAATCGGCACTGTTGTTCCCCAGAATGGAGATCCCGCAATCTATCGTCATGAATACGGGGATTCTCTTTACAGTATCTTCAGCTTCTTTGATGTTTTTGACATGTACCATTCCTGGTGGTTTCGGCTCCAGCTTCTGATACTGACCACATGTATTGTGGTCTGTTCAATAGACCGCATCTCTGCAACATGGAAGACCATCTTTGTTAAGGTCCCGAGATTCAATATTTCAAGGTTTCGCAATGCTTCAGAGAAGCAGGAATTCATCTCTGATCTGCCTGTTGACCACCTGAAAAAGGTCTGCAGATCGATTGTAGAGAGGGGCTTCGGGTATAACATGATCGAAGATAAGGTCAACGGATTCTGCATTTTTGCCGAGAAGGGACGCTGGACCCGCCTCGGGGTCTACGCCGTACATCTGAGTGTCATTCTTCTGATATTTGGCGGTTTGTTGGGTTCGATTTTCGGGTTCGATGGTTATATCAAGATCCCCGAAGGTCAAACAGTAGATCGCATAAGGTTAACTGGTTCCGAAAAGGCCCATGACCTTGGTTTTGGGATCCGTTGTGATGATTTCAGCGTAAGGTTTTACGATTCGGGGGCGCCAGAGGAATACCGTTCCCGCTTATCAATCATTGAAGATGGTAAGCCGGTTCTCAAGAAAGATATCATCGTCAATGACCCTTTGCGCTACAAGGGGATAAATATCTTCCAGTCCAGTTACGGTATGCTTCGGCCAAAGCAAATCACCTTCAATTTTGAAAGCAAGAAGACTGGCAAGGTGTATGTGGAAGAATTGGCTTTTGGTGACGAGTTTGATTTGCCGGAGAACCTGGGTAGATTTGTATTAAGGAACACCGTGAATCCTTATATTTTCCATGGCAACAACCTTGGGAAGTCTGTTGTAGGCGCATTGATTTCCGATAGGAATGAAGCAGTTGATATAGTGATTCCGTTTCGTTTCAAGAATTTTGACAGGATGAGAAGGGGTGATGTCTCTATTTCCATTCAGGATTTCTCTCGCTCCTATTATACGGGCCTCCAGGTAACAAATGATCCCGGTGTACCCATGGTCTATTTAGGATTTATCATAATGATTGCAGGCTTTTATATTACATTTTACATGTCCCACCAAAGGCTTTGCGTTGAAGTGATACAAGACTCAAACAAGACTAGGGTCATGGTCGCGGGCCTTGCCAGCAGGGGCAACATGAGAATGAAAAGCAAGGTAAATAAGATTTCCCGGAGACTGGTGGAGCTGAGTCGGGTACGGGGGTAAAACTATGAACAGTTCCAATATTTTGTCAGTCATAACTTTTGTTTATGGTCTTGCTGCGGCGTTGTATGTTTTTTCGTGGGTATTTAAGAACAAGCTTTCAGGCAACGTAGCGACCTGGGTTATGTTTTCAGGGGCCTGTGGCAATGCCGCGGGGATCATCCTCAGATGGGCGGAATCATACCGTCTCGGCTACGGCCATGCACCACTGTCAAACATGTATGAGTCACTAATCTTTTTTTCCTTTACGATCGCCGCCATTTATCTTGTAATAGAGCGAAAATATGAGGATAGGATCGTTGGCGCTTTTGCGAGCCCGCTGGCCTTTCTGGCACTGGCCTATGCGTCTTTGTCTCCCAATATCACCGATCGTATTCAGCCCCTGATTCCTGCGTTGAAGAGCAACTGGCTTATTGCCCATGTCATCACATGTTTTCTGGGATATGCGGCCTTTGCAATCGCCTTTGTCGTAAGTTTGATGTTCCTACTAAGACAACGACAGGAAAGCCGGGAATGGGGTATCCTCGATCATTTTCCCGGTCTATCCTTTTTAGACGGGCTGAACCAGCAAATGGTGATGTTTGGTTTCTTCTTTCTTTCCATAGGAATAATTACAGGGGCAGTATGGGCAAACTCGGCATGGGGGCGTTACTGGGGCTGGGACCCTAAAGAGACGTGGTCTTTGATTACCTGGTTTGTCTATGCTACTCTTCTTCACGCCAGGATGCAGCGGGGATGGCACGGAAAGCGGATCGCATATCTTTCCATCGTGGGATTCGGGGCCGTTATCTTTACATATTTCGGCGTGAATTATCTACCCGGCCTCCATAGCTACGGGCAATCGGGGTAGCAGAGGATAACTGTTCAGTCCGGTGTATCAGTGCGAGTATATGTGAGGCGAGGTTGAATCTTTTATGGAATTGCTGGACCAGGGGGGGTTTCTTAAAACCCTGTTTGATGCAATACCTTGCGGTGTGCTGATTGTTGACGATGACAGGAGAGTCCAGGCGGTGAATAACGTCCTGGAACGGGCCTTTGATGTCTCAGAGGCGGAAGTGATCGACAAGAGGGGCGGCGTGGCTCTAAACTGCATTCATGCCTCCGATTCCCCTGAGGGATGCGGTTACGGGGATTTCTGCGAGTCATGCGGTGTCCGGAATACGGCCCTTGAGGCCCTTGCAGGAGGGCATATTTATAAGAACAGGGCCGATGTGCATTTGCTGGTAAATGGAAAGGTCCATGACCTTGTGCTTCTTGTAAGTGCGGCTCCAATTGAGCATATGGGCAGGAAGATGGTGATCGTTCTACTTGAAGATATAACGGCACTGAATGCACTACGATGTCGACTGAAAACCGAGCATAGCTTTTCAGGGATAATCGGCCGTAATGAAAAAATACTGGAATTGTTCAATTTGATAAGAGAAGTCGCAGATGTAAATATTCCCGTCCTGATCCAGGGGGAAAGCGGCACCGGCAAGGAACTTGTCGCCTCAGCGATTCACAATGAAGGCCCCCGCAAGGAAATGCCTTTCGTACCGGTCAACTGTGGTGCCCTGCCGGAAGGCCTGCTCGAGAGCGAACTTTTTGGACACGTCAAAGGGGCCTTTACCGGAGCGGTGAGGGATAAAAGGGGACGATTTGAGCTGGCGGAGGGCGGCACCATGTTTCTGGACGAAGTGGCTGAACTACCACGGTCAGTCCAGGTAAAACTGCTCAGAGTGCTCCAGGACGGCACATTTGAGCGAGTAGGCGGTGAGAAAACCTTGTCCGTTGATGTACGTCTGATTAGCGCCACCAATCGCAATCTTAAACGTGAAGTTGAAAGAAACAACTTTCGCGAGGACCTGTACTACAGAATCAAAGTGATTCCGATAGACCTTCCTCCTTTAAGAGAGAGAAGGGGAGATATTCAGCTCCTTGTGGACTACTTTCTAGAAAAATTCGGGAAAGAAGGGCGAGAAAGCCCCGGTGTTTCCGGAGAGGCCCTCTCCCGCATAATAGATTATTCCTGGCCTGGAAACGTACGGGAACTCCAGAGCGCTTTGAGATTCGCCCTTGTCAAATCAGCAGGGATGCTCATTCAACCCGCTCACCTTCCACCTGAATTAAAGGAGACGAAGAGCAACAGACGGCATTCCCGCGGCCCAAACCGAAAACTGGACCCAGAGCGTGTTCGGGCCGCCCTGATCCAAAGCGGAGACAACAAGGCAAAGGCCGCAAGGATCCTCGGTGTCGGACGCGCTACCCTATATAGATTCCTTGATGACTTCCCCGATGCCTTGGCCCACTCTTGATTTTGCGGTCAAACATTATAACCGGCTAGCCTAATCGCCGCTTTCACTTCTTCCAAGGAATCATTTTCGTTTGCTTTGAATTCGACTCTTTTCGCGTCCAGGTCAACCGAAACACAGGAAATGCCCGTGACCGACTCAACTGCCTTCCTTATGTTGCTGGCGCAGTGCATACAGGTCATGCCTTGGACATTTAGGCTTGTCTTTTTTTCGCCCGTATCCTCTTTCTCGTTTGTCTTGTTTAAGACTCTGGTCTTGAGATAGTACCAGCCGAGCATAGCCGCCACTGCTATTGATCCGCATAGCTTCAGCCAGTCAGGCAGCATTTCATGGTGGTCAAGGAGGATCGTTTTCTTGAGGCCTTGCCAACCAGCAATTAGGTTAAGCAGATAACCTAACAAGAGGCTGATCAAGGCGATAGAAGAAATGTATATAAATGCTGTTTTTCGGCCAAGGGTCTCTAAGACCGTTGAGATAGTTATGGCGTTGGTGGCAGGGCCTGTTAAAAGAAAAACAAGGGCCGCGCCGGGTGATATGCCTTTCATGATGAGAGAAGCTGCGATCGGAGTAGAGGCCGAGGCGCATACATACATGGGTATCCCTGCAACAAGCATCAAAATCATGGACAAGAAATCAGAAGCGAAATATCTTTCAAAGAAGCCGTCTGGGATCAGGGCGGCGATA
>JAXHTA010000293.1:0-5254 GCA_034190285.1 Thermodesulfobacteriota bacterium
CGTCCTCCTCAGGATGTAGCTCCGGGCATCGCCGGTGGTGGGCACCTCGCACAGCAGTCCCAGCTCGGCCAGCATGTGCAGGAGTCCTGGGGATCCTTTTCGCCCTTTCATTCTGTCCTTTATCGGCGGCCCTGTTTTTCGGCAGCCTGTTTTCAGTGGCCCTTAAAAATGAGTCCGGGATCATCCTGCCGTCCGTTTATGGGATCGGCACGGCCCTGCCCGTGCTGGGCATTGCCGTGCTCATGGGGTTTTCAGCACGGATTTTAGCCAGGGCCTATGACAAGGTTGCGGTGTTTGAAATCTGGGCCCGGAGGGTGACCGCAACGGTGTTTATCATTGCCGGCGGGTATTATTGTCTCACCTATCTGCCGGGAGCGTTTTAGAATAAAATTCTTCTTTGCGGCCCTTGCGCCTTGAGCGCAGTGGGCGGTGAAATCTACAAATCTTATTGGAAAAAAGTGCAAGAGAGGTCGACTCATGAACTCAAAAGCAATTACACCAAAAGAGACAAAGGGACTAGGGTTCTTTGAAAAGTATCTGACCGTGTGGGTGGTGCTGTGCATTGTTGCGGGCATCGTCCTTGGCAAGGTGGCGCCCGGGTTTGCCAGGTATCTGGACGGCCTGGCCATCTATGTGGGAGAAGCGCCGGTGGTCTCCATTCCCATTGCCGTCTGCCTGTTCTTCATGATGTACCCCATCATGGTCAAGATCGACTTTGCCGAGGTGCTCATGGCGGGCAAGAATATCCGGCCCGTGGGCCTGACCCTGTTTGTCAACTGGGCCATCAAGCCCTTTACCATGTACGCCATATCCGTATTTTTCCTGGGGACCCTGTTCTACGGCCTCATAGGTCCCGATGCCGTGGACCATGTAAAGATGCCCCTGGGCCTTACGGGGCTCCAGGTGGGGGATACCCATGGTGTCGGCCGGGTGGTCATGGCAGACGGGCTCAAGGTGCTGGAGGTGCCGCTGTGGCGGAGCTATCTGGCCGGATGCATCCTTCTGGGCATTGCCCCCTGTACGGCCATGGTCCTGGTCTGGGGATTCCTTGCAAAGGGAAACGACGGCCACACCCTGATCATGGTCGCCATCAACTCCCTGACCATGCTCTTTCTCTATGGCCCGCTGGGCGGCTTTCTGCTGGGTGTGGGGCGTCTGCCGGTGCCGTGGCAGGCCTTGCTCCTCTCCATCGGCATATACGTGGCCCTGCCCCTGGTGGCCGGATACATCTCCAGGAAGATGATCATCCAGGCAAAAGGCAAAGACTGGTTCAAAGAGAAGTTCCTCCATGTGCTCACACCCATTACCATCATAGCGCTGTTGATCACCCTGGTATTGCTCTTCTCTTTTAAAGGAGATGTCATTGTCGCCAATCCTCTGACCATATTATGGATCGCTATCCCCCTGTTCATCCAGACCAACCTGATCTTATGGCTGACCTACGGTCTGGCAAGACCCATGAACCTGCGCTATGAAGACGCGGCCCCATCGGCCATGATCGGTGCATCCAACCATTTTGAGGTGGCCATCGCAACATCGACCATGCTCTTTGGCCTGTCATCCGGGGCGGCCCTGGCCACAGTCGTGGGGGTACTCATTGAAGTGCCGGTCATGTTGATGCTGGTGAAAATCTGCCTGAAAACACCGCACTGGTTTTCTTCATCAGACAGGGATTTCAGATAAAAAAAACGGGGATACAATTTCAAAAAGCATTCAAATGAACAACACCTTGTAACCGAAGTTATGCCATTTATTGAACTAACATTTTTGACAGGATTTACAGGATGAACAGGATATTTTTTGCCTTTCCTGAAGAAAGGTAAAAAGAGTCAAACCTCTTCGAGGGGGAACAAGGGTATACTTGACAGAAAATTATATGCTCTGAAGCAGCATTGTGTCAGGGGGTTATGTCAAAACAAATCCTTGAAATCCTGTTCATCCTGTCCAAAAAAATAAGAGGACCTTTCCACCCCACACCTCAAACCAGTGACCTTATAAGAAAGGACGATTATCATGTCTTCTGCAGAAAAACCCTTTGAATGGAGGGCTTATGCCATTCTCAGTGTATTGGTGCTTTTGGCCGTCACCGCCGCTGCCGTCATGACCCGACTGTGGGTTCTTACCGCCATCCCCGTAGGCTTTTTGTTCGGCTTTTTTCTCAAAAAAGGGGAGCTGTGCGGGGCCTCTGCCTTCAGCGAGGTGATCCTTTTCAGGGACCGCGGCAAAATGATCGGCCTCTGGACCGCCATTGTCGTGGCCATGGCCGGCTTTGCAGTGATCGACCTTCTGGGTTGGGTCCAGTTGAACCCGAAGCCCATGACCTGGCTCAGCTATATCGTGGGCGGCCTCCTGTTCGGCACGGGCATGGTCCTGGCCGGCGGGTGCGTCAGCGGGTGTCTGTTCAAGGCCGGCGCCGGCAACCTCAATGCCATGGCCGGTGTGGTGGGCATTCCCCTGGGTATTGCCCTGGTAGAATACGGGCCCTTGCATAGTCTCCATGTGTATATGAAAGGCTTTGTACTCAAGTCGGCCGCAGGCGGCCCGGTGACATTTTCCTCCCTGACCGGCCTCCCCTTCTGGGGGCTCGCGGGTCTCTTTGGACTTTTGACCCTTCTGTTTGTCTATTTCAATGATCGCCATAAAAAGAACCCCCAAAGCAAAACCCTTTCAAAACAGGACCGGAAAACACTCCTGACCCGACCCTGGAAGCCCTGGCAGGCAGGTCTTGCCATCGGGCTGCTGAGCATTCTGGCATACCTGTCGTCCGCAGCGGCCGGCCGGAATTACCCCCTCGGCGTCACCCATGGGGTGCTGCACGTTCAACTGCTGATGACGGAAAGCGACCTGAATGTTGTCTGGCACAGGAATGCACCGCAAACCATTACAGCGCCAAATGCCCTTGAGTCTGCCGGCAAAAATAGGTCCAACCCAAAGCCGGGACCGGACAAGGGTTACCCCCGGAAAAAGGTGGTTCTATGGCTGGTGGGCCTTGTATGCAGCCTGGTTGCAGGATCATGGATGGCTGCAAAACTGTCCGGCAACTTAAAGGTCTTGCCAAAACCACCCGGACAAGTAATGCTTGCGTTTATGGGCGGCCTCCTTGTGGGCACCGGCGCCGCCTTTGCCAAGGGATGCGTCATCGGAAACATCCTGTCAGGATGGGCACTGATGAGCGTTGGGACCGTTCTGTTCGGCGTGGTGACGATCTTGGCAAACTGGGCCACCACATACTTTTATCTCATGGGCGGAACGGTCTCAGAACTCTTTGAATAGGCACATTGTGAGGTGATAACATGAAGTCATCAAAGAACTTTATGCCCACGCAGCTCTTTCCGAAACCGGTTGCTGCGACGCAACCGGTCTCATCTCCATTTCAGACCTGGGCAGAAACTGGATTATTCAGAGGAGGATATGGCCGGGGACCAGGGTCAGGCCAATCTCGGCCTTGCGTGTGGAAATCCCGTATCCGAAGCTGTGCTGAAGCCCGGTGAGACCGTCATCGACCTGGGATGCGGCGCAGGCTTTGACGCATTGCTGTCCGCGAAAGCAGTCGGCCCGGCCGGGAAAGTGATCGGCATTGATCTGACACCTGAAATGATAGACCGTACCAGGAAAAAGGCAGCGAGTCTGGGAGCTGATAATGTCGATTTCAGACCTGGAGAAATTGAGCATCTGCCGGTTCCTGAGGAGACAGCAGACGTTGTGATATCAAACTGTGTCATCAACCTCTCACCTGACAAAAAAGCCGTTTACAGGGAAATGTAAATGGTCGTGATAAATTGAGCCAATAATGGTCGTTTAAAAGTGAGCCACCCTGGTAGAGGAAAGGGATTAAGTGTAAGATGTGAAATTTAATCCCAGTGAGATAGGAGAAGGGCTTTGAAAAAAAGGAGACCATATTGGACATTTTCACATTGAAGGGAAAGGGACTTAGCCAAAGGAAGATAGCGCGGAAGTTGGGAATCAGCCGTAATACGGTTAATGGATGGTGGTCGAATCTTTGATTGGTTTATAGTTATTTTAGACATAAGCCAATCAAAGATTTGACCCGGTCCCTGACCCGGTCCCCATTGTTCTGGTGGATGGTTCGCTTTCCAGGGAACTGGAAGACCGGATAAGTTTTGCCGTTTATGACCTGGAGTATGAGTCTGATGTTATCCTGAGCGTGCATATCTATGAAAGGAGTTTCTTTCAAAGCCCGTTGGGGCTAGCCATGCCTCTTTTCAATAATGTGAGAACTGGGGGGGTTCGCATATGAACGATTCTAAGAAAACCTTGATAAGGTATCGTATGGATCGGTCTAAAGAGGCGCTATCAGCCGCAAGATTGATGTATGAAAAAAGCCATTACAATGACGCGGTTAACCGGCTTTACTACTCTTGCTTCTATGCAGTAGTAGCGCTTTTGTCAACCGAAGGGATACATCCGGGCAAACATACGGCGGCACGTTCTTTCCTGAACAAGAATTGGATGAAGACCGGCAAACTTTCAAAATAAACGGGACGGCTGTACAGTACCCTTCTTGATAGACGTGAAAAGGGAGACTATGGGGATTACTTTCGATTCACTGCAGAGGATGTGGAGGATTGGCTGAAGAGTGTTGAAAAAGCGGTTGAAGAAATTCTTCAAGCAATAGAAAAACAACTGGTCGATTCATAAAGTTGGAAATATGTTGGCCCCAAACATAATTGATTATTCCGAGTATCAGCTTTTTGATATATTGAATGAACTTTAAAAAAACAATCTTGATAGGGGATTTGCGGGACAAATCAGGCTTTTCAACTTATCTAGGGATGGTGGTCGAATCTTTGATTGGTTTATAGTTATTTTAGACATAAGCCAATCAAAGATTTGACCCGGTCCCCATGTAATCGACCGTGTCCGTTCCCGCTTTTATGTGGGTCGTTTGTGTATAGTAGCGGATCGAGGGATGATCAGCGCTGATAATTTAAAAGAATTGGAACAAAGAAATATCCCCTACATCTTTGGGGCCGGGATGCGTAAGGTCAAGGAAATCAGGGAAGAGGTCCTATCTCATCCGGGCCGATACAGAGAGGTCCGCCCTGAAGGGTTCCTGTCCAAAGACCCTGCACCCCTCAAAGTCAAAGAAGTAACTCTTAACAACAAACGCTGCATCGTCTGCCTTAATCCCAAGCAAGCCCGAAAAGATGCCAGAGACCGTCAGGCGATCACTGATTCCTTACAAGAGAAGATCAAAAACAATCCCAAAAGCCTTATTGGGAACAAAGGATAT
>JAXHTA010000294.1:0-5252 GCA_034190285.1 Thermodesulfobacteriota bacterium
CCAAATCCACTGGAAAGCTGGGCAAGGGTCTTCTCCCCTTTAAGGGCTTCCAGAGCCACCTTGGCCTTAAAAGCCCCATCATGGCCCCTTCGTATATTCTTTGTCATAGCTCGCCTTCTTGCTTAGGATGGCAGGCTAACATCCACCTTATTCCATTGTCCAGTTTTTGGGGAGTATTATAGAAGATCCTGATGCTTTATCCTGAACGGTATGAGTATAGGTTTTTGGTGGATGGACAATGGTACAATGATCCCCAAAATGATCTAACATGCCCCAACTGTTTTGGGACCCAAAACAATGTGATTCTTGTAGGAAGAAAGAAATAGGTTTGTTTTAAAGGTCTAAAGTGTTCTGCGAAAAATAGTCTGATGATTTATATTAATATTTTGCCTTGGGTGAATTAAGGCATGTTTGCTAGTAATTCACGAATTTCTGGGCGAGAAATGCCGGGCCGCCCTCTGTCCCATTAATATGCGTTCTTCAATGCTCATACCTCGTAGATCGGCCGCATCCACTGCATTGAGACGAGGCACCAGCCCTGCACGATTTGCTATTTGGATGCTGAGACCAGGACGAGCGTTGAATTCTAGAATCATAGGGCCTTGTGTCTGGTCTACGGCAACATCGACACCTATATAGCCAAGTCCGGTCATGTCGTATGAGCGGGCGCCTATGTTCAATATGTCTTTCCAATAGGGAATGGAGATCCCTTTGATGTTCTCTTCTGTGTCGGGGTGAGTTGTGACAAGCCGGGTATGATGAACACCCTGCAGCGTCACTCCGGTCTGTAAATCAACTCCGACACCGATTGCGCCATTATGAAGGTTGGCTTTTCCATTGGATTCCTTTGTAGGGAGCCTGAGCATAGCCATTATAGGCACGCCTCGATAAACAATGAGGCGAACATCTGGCACGCCGCGAAACGTCACCTTGGCAAATACAGGCGAAGGTTCAATCCGGTATTCAACCAGGGCCTTGTCCTCCTGGCCCCCCAGTGAATACAGACCTGCCAGTATGCCCGAAATATAATACTTAAGATCATTGTCTCCAAGTACTACGCCGCTTGCTCGCTCGAAGGTGTCGGGACTTCGTCTCGTCAACACCAAAATTCCTTGTCCCCCGGACCCTTTTGAAGGCTTTACAACAAAATGAAGATGGCGCTCACCTATGTCCATAATCGAGGGAATCTGATGATGATACCGAATTACGCCGTATAGTGGGGGCACGTTAAGCCCATTCTTGACAGCTAACTCTTTGGTCAACAGCTTATCATCCACCAAAGGGTAAAACTCCCTCTGATTCACGGGAAGGATGTACTCGGCATTTCTCCTATTGATGCCCAAGATTCCCATCTTTTTCAGAGGACGAGAAATCACCAGTTTTTCTACTTAGATATATGATACCAGTACATGAGCCCGCGATGAGTCCCTCCACAGAGACCATAATTTCGCACAAAGGCAATAATAGGATTCCCTTCTCTTTTTTCTCAACGAATTCAGCGTGTCGCAGTGACATCGGATCCCGTTTCTATCCCTGCAATTCTCTTTAATTCTTTCAGGGCAGAAAACCGGCCAAAACCTCTATAGCTCTTTTTTGCGAAATGCGGCGAACCGAATATACTCTGACACCCGATATCCTGTATACCGTCCGAGCATAATTTGCAGACCAATCAGCGCAAACAAAGATTCAGGAAAAGCAAACATAAAATCCTCCACTGGCCTGGTCGACATGACAACATACGCGGTAAGAGCGACAACGAGCGTGCCGAAAGACACTTTAAACGCTTCCTTCATACCCCGTTCCATAAGGATTATGGAGAGGCGCTCTATCGTCATCGTCATGATGATCATCGGAAACAATGCCGCTGCCACAATTCGATAGACGCCAATATGCTGACCGATGATGGCGCCGCACACAAGAATAATAACCAGCATCGTGGCAATAACCGACAACCGAGGAACCACGAGAAGCTTGAGCCGGTCCATAGCCCATCTGGACCCAAGGCCCAGGGCTATGACGACGGCAAATAAGAGCAGGCCCCACCAGAGCCGGGTGCTGCGAAAGGCGAGGGCGATTAAGACAGGCATAAAGGTCCCAAAGGTATTGACCCCGACGACATTTCGAAAAACGCTGACGATAAGTGCCCCCAATGGTATCAAAAGAACCAGTCGAAATACCTGTTGTGTTTCAACGGGAAGCGCAAACAGGGACCACTCATGAAACTTCGAACCGATACGGGCAGCCGTTTCATAGAATTGACTAAAGGTCCATTCGAGTTCCTGCGATATGGCATACCTATAGTCTACATTTTTTGTAGAAGCGCTCAGAAACGGCCCATCGCCGCGATAAAGGACCAGCAAGGTCTCCGGTAACTCGGCAAACCAGGCGTTTTCAATGTCCACCGGTATCCATTTGCGTTGCAGGTATATTTCAGCCCATTGGTGGATATGTTTCCCCTTTTGCCCCGATTCAAGAAAAACACCATTGACCGCTCGTGTCGGCACGCCGGCCATCCGAGCAAGATGTATGAATAAGTCTTTCTTTTGCTCAAGTGTGGCTTCTTTCTTTCTTATAGGGGCAGTGAGACTGTTATCCTTGGCAAGTTCTACCGTCTTCACATCCTTGATCAAATAGTCAAAGATCCTGCGCACCTTTTCCCTTTTTCTCATCAATCGGTCTGTCAGATCTTTAAGAAAATCTTCCAGCTCAACATTAATAGATTCCAACTCCTCCCCAAGCAACAAAAACTGAAAAATATACGGGCTATACCTATCGTCAGGAGCAGCCTTCTCTTCAGCGAGCGGAAAATTCCTGGGCTCTGTCTGAACCTTGGCCCGGTAAAATAGCTGAATATCACCCTTTAATCTTTTCCCTCGCCAGGTGATCCCTGTATTACCGGCCCGTTTCTCGATAATAAAACTGAGTTCGCGCGATAAAAAGTCCTCTCGAAAGACGGACTGACCTTTATCGCTTCTTGGCAGGAAGTGGGAAATTGTGTCCATCTTGCCTGTGCCTTGGAAGTGAATTTTCAGCTCAAACGTCCACAGGTTCTCAACCGGCCTGGAAATTATGGGGTATTTCAAAAAAACAATCTTGTAAATTGCCGGGAGCAGAAACAGAAGCCCGAAGACAAATACAACGATAAGATGGGATCGATTTCTCTTGGCAGAAGTCATTCTATGGTTTCCGGCAACGGCTTCGTTGCTTGTGAAGCGGTGCGACACGTCTTCCCGCCTATCAAAGTCTTGCTTACGTCAACGACGAAATCGCCCTCCAAAGCAGTTCGGCCTAAAATCAACCGATAGTTCATTCCTTCGCGATTTGTTAAGTTGATCCGGACTAATTTGGTTATACCGGCCATACATAGTAATAATTCTATTTCCACGCGTCCCTCGACAACAGGAGTCTCGGATCCCATTATCGTCTTTTTAATGCGGACTGTTCTGACGATATCCGCTTCAATGGTTCTCGATTTACCTTTGGTGTCAACCGTAGTAAAGCGTATGCGGGATTGCGGTAGTCCCTCCTCCACGTGGACAAACTCCATGTCTGTGGCGTGGATGGATGAGTTCTTTGCACCCGTGTCGATTTTTCCGCGCATGGTAAAATCGTAATCCGGCAGATACACCCTCTCCACCCAACCGACAGTCACTTTTGCTCCAGACTCTGAGTCCGCAGCGTGGATCACGTTTGAACTCAACCCGATCAAACAAAAAAGGATTATAATCCGTGAATAACTAAACACCATCACCCCGTCAAAAAATGTCAAAACTTCATTCAAAACCAGCTCTTGCCGTATCATTAATCCAACACTCGCAGAATCGCCAGGAGCAGCAAGAAACCTACAATGAAGCCCAAAGTCGCCTCGTGCTCGTAGCCGCGGCTGTGGCTTTCGGGGATTAATTCATCGGACACAACGTACAACATGGCCCCACCGGCAAAGGCAAGGCTGAATGGCAAAAGCACACTGAACAAGCTGACAAAGACAGCTCCAAAGAAAGCGGCCACGGGCTCTACAAGACCGGATGCCGTTGCCCAGGCCAAACACTGATAGTGGGGCATGCCGCAGGCTCTGAAGGGGCCGGCCACCGCAATACCTTCGGGAATATTGTGCAAGGCGATGGCCACGGCCAGGAGTAGGCCAAGACGGGGTTGAGCGATATAGCTGGTTCCTACGGCCAGACCTTCGGGTAAGTTATGCAGCGTCATGGCGGCAAAAATCAAGAGTCCACGGCGATAGACGGCAGGGTTAGTGCAGGAGAAGTTCAGGCCATGATGTTCGTGCGGCAGAAACCTATCCAACACAAATAAGACAGCGGAACCAAATGCTAATCCGGCCAAGGTGATCGGCGTGTTTCCCAGATCAAGTGCCTTTACTATAAGGCCGAGCGTAGCCACGGCAGTCATGACGCCTGCAGCAAAGCCCAGGAGGCAATCGTAGGCTCGCATTTCTAATGTGCCAAGAATAGACACCAGTGCCGCGCCCAGCCCCATGGATAACCCTGCAAATAATCCCAGCAAAACCGCGTTCAGAATTGCCATCTTCTTAATAAGATGATACGGAACACTTGAGCAAATGGCCCCGATGCTTTGCTTCGGGGTTATACATGAAAGAGATTGTAAAGGTTTTCTACAGGTTCTGAGGAGCCCTTTGAATCAAGTGTGAGACGGTTGCGAACTGGTGTGGGTCAAGGCCCTTATTTCCAAAAGGCTAAATTCTTACCCATAATGTATTATTTCTCTTGTCCCTGTTCAACCTCTACACATCGACTATTGTCCGAACGAAAACCGGAATGATTCGTCAAAGAAGACAGAAATCATAACCTCAGGAATATGTGAAGAACCCTGGCCCGGAGGATTAGGCGTCCCCATCTGAAGTAAAATACTGCGAGGATCAAGGCTTCCATTTGACGTGTAGATTGGCAAAAACACTGTCTACGTTAGGGCACCAACTATACCAGACGCGCCCCGGAATACCGGTCCATGAGACTTTCACTGAGGCCTTCCCGCTCTATCTTAACAGCACGCGGCAGATAATCCAGAATATCCTGGGCCGTAATTCCATCTTCGCCTTTGTCCAAGGCCGCCAGATCTCCGGATAATCCGTGAATGAACACGCCCTTTCTAACTGCGTCCTGCACAGACAGCCCCAGGCCGAACCCGGCGGAGATCGCCCCTGTCAGGACGTCACCCGATCCTGCGGTTGCCATGCCGGGATTTCCGGTCATATTAATAAAGACCCTTTCATCAGG
>JAXHTA010000295.1:0-5246 GCA_034190285.1 Thermodesulfobacteriota bacterium
ATGAGACAAGAGAGATCATCGCGAACATGATCGATGACAAGGTGGATTCCCTGGTTGATAATCTGATTGACCCCAAAGAGTATCCCGAGAACTGGGACATCCAGGGCCTGACTGATACTCTTTCAAGATTGTTCGGATCCCGGCCCGAAATTGGCCCGAAAGATATTGGAGAAGAGGCCTTCGACGCGCTGAAGGCCGAGGAATTGAGCAGTCTGATCAAGGAACAGGTCAAGTCATTCTATGAGGAGAGAAAAAAGCTGTTTGGGAAAGAAGATATGGAACAGCTTGAGAGAATGATTGTCCTCCAGGTCATCGATAATCAGTGGGTGGCGCATCTGCAGGACATGGAACATATGAAAGAAGGCATTGGTCTTAGGGGTTACGGACAACTAGACCCGCTCAAAGAGTATCAGAAGGAAGGGTTTGCCCTTTTCGGAGAACTCATGGACAGGATCACGGAAGAGTCTTTGAGCACACTTTTTCGGATACAGATGGTTAGACGCAGTCCTGAGGAGTTCATCACCCGGAAAAGGCGGCCCATTCACCTGAGCCACGGAGGTGAGGGAGTACCCCTTGTCACGGTCCGACGTAAAGGCAAGAAGATAGGGAGGAATGCCCCCTGTCCTTGCGGCAGCGGCAAGAAATATAAGAAGTGTTGCGGCACCGCATAAACAGGCCCCGAAGGAAGATTGTCTTTTCGCCGAAAGCTTCGTAATTAAAGAATTCTGATCCTCGAAATATTCCAAGATATTGCCGCTGTTGACCCCGCCAAGGCCAGATCAACAGCCTGGATCGCAAAAACATACGCATTGCAGAAGATTTGTCAAACATGCAGCTGAATGACCATATGGTTCAGGGCTTTAAAGCCTCGGCTACTGCAGCTGGTCTTAAGAATGATAACGCCCTGGACCTGGCACTGATTCTATCAGAGAAAGAGTCGACCACAGCAGGGGTTTTCACAACCAACAAAGTCAGAGCGGCACCGGTTATATTGAGCCAGGAAAATATCCGAAATGGAAAGGCAAGGGCCATTATTGCCAATGCCGGGAATGCCAATGCCTGTACCGGAGAAGCAGGACTGAATGATGCTCGTCAAACCGCCGATCTCGTGGCCGGAGAACTTGGGATTCGGTCTGACGAGGTCCTCGTCGCCTCCACAGGCGTCATCGGCCAGGCATTGGATATGGAGTTGATTTCTGGAGCACTACCGGGTTTAGTGAATACCCTGTCGCCTGAAGGTTTGCCCCTAGCGGCCCGGGCTATTATGACGACCGATTCGTTCACCAAAATCAGTCGTTTCAACGGCCAGGCCGGAGGGAGGCTTTATGGCGTCTTAGGTATTGCCAAAGGGGCTGGTATGATTATGCCCAACTTGGCCACCATGCTCTGTTTTATCTTAAGCGATATCCGTATTGACGCCGATGATCTTAAAGAAGCTGTCCTTCTATCGGTGGATAGTACATTTAATCGCATAACGGTTGATGGAGACACCAGCACCAATGATATGGTCCTGTTCCTTGCCAACGGATTTGCAGGCAACAGGGCATTATCGGACGCTGAACACAAGGATTTCGTCGACGGGCTGCAGCGTGTTATGGGAGATCTGGCCCGTATGATAGTGCGAGACGGAGAAGGCGCCACCAAAGTAATCCAAATAGATATAAGGGGTGCACGCAGCCCTTCTGACGCCCTCATTGCTGCAAGGACAGTGGCCAATTCGAACCTGGTGAAGACTGCCTTTTACGGTCAGGACCCTAATTGGGGCAGGATCATGGCCGCCCTTGGGAGGGCCGACATATCCATGGAAGAAAAATGTGTGGATATCTGGTTGGATGATATCCATATCGTCGTTAATGGTTTGGGAAAAGGCAATGAACTGGAAAGGGAAGCAGCCAAGAAAATGACTCAGAAGGAATTTACCCTTACCATTGACCTACACCAAGGCGACTTCCAGGATCATATCATTACATGCGACCTGACTCGGGAATATGTTACTATCAATGCGGATTATAGGACGTAAGAAAATCCGACCAGGTATGAGTTGATCAGAGGAAAAGATGTTTGCAGTCATTATGGCAGGAGGCTCGGGAACACGTTTCTGGCCGGTAAGCCGGAAGTACAAACCTAAACAGTTTCTGGATATCACTGGCAGAGGCCCTATGGTAGTTGAAACCTGCGCGAGACTCATCGGTATTGCCAGGGATGAAGAAATCTTAGTCGTCTTAGGACAGGAACATCTGGACCACGCCAAGGTCCTATTTAATGGACGCGGGGTCCATTTGCTCGCCGAGCCTGTGGGGCGCAATACCGCTCCATGCATTGCACTCGGTGCTGTTTATGCCCGGCATTCGGGCTGGGAAGGGTCCGTGGCCTTTCTTCCAGCGGACCATTTTGTCGGTAAGCTTTCCGCGTTTGTGAAGGCCCTTCGTGCAGCAGAGGAGCAGGCGAATGCGGGGGGGATTGTGACTCTGGGCATTATCCCCAACAGACCCGAGACCGGCTACGGGTACATCCGGCGTGATCAGGATTACGTTGAGCTTGATGATTTGAAGGCTTACAAGGTTGCGGAGTTTGTCGAAAAACCCGGCCTGGATGACGCACGTCGATTTATGAACAGCGGCGAGTATTTTTGGAATGCAGGGATTTTTGTGGCAACTCCAGCGACTATCCTGGAAGAAACAGCGACGCATCTTCCGGACGTTTACAGAGGACTGATGCGTTTGCAGAAGGCGTTGGGTACTGATCGATTTGACACGGAGTTTAGAGAGGTCTATGGACATCTTTCAGCCATCTCATTTGACTACGGTATTATGGAGAAGACTCAAGAGGCGATATATGTCATTCCATGCGAGTGCGGATGGAGCGATGTTGGCTCATGGGCATCTCTTTATGAATTAAAGGCCATGGACTGTGACGGCGATCAGAACCTGGCTGAGGGCGAAGCCATCCTGATTGATTGCGCGCAAAGTCTTATTTCGAGTCGCGGTAGCCGCTTGGTTACTTGTCTCGGACTCAAGAATTGTCTGGTAGTTGACACCAATGATGCTTTACTGGTGGCAAATATGGACCGGTCGCAAGACGTAAAGAGAATTGTTGCCCAACTAAAAGAGAGCGGAAAGGAGGACCTCCTGTGAAATCACACATTTTTAGAGAATATGATATCAGAGGCATTTTCCCCGGGGAACTAAACGATGAAACTGTTCATAAACTGGGCCTTGCCATTGGAACCTATTACAATAACAACGGCGCTGGAAGAATCTCTGTTGGTCGGGACTGTCGGCTGAGTTCTCCGGATATTTCAAAATGGCTCATTGATGGTCTAATGGAATCCGGGATGGTCGTAGTGGATGTGGAGATGGTCCCAACCCCGCTCCTGTATTATTCCCTTCATCAATTGGATGTGCACGGCGGAATCCAGATTACCGGAAGCCATAATCCGCCTGAATTTAACGGGTTTAAGGTTTGTCTCGGCACAGCTTCCCTTTATGGTGATGAAATCCAGAAGATCCGGGAAATCTGTGAATCGGGAAGATTTGATCATGGAAAGGGGGCTCTGGAAAAGGCTGATGTTGTTGATAGTTATATCCAGTTTATAGAGAGAAACATCCAGCCTGGTTTGACCAAGAGGACTGTGGTGATAGATGCCGGTAACGGAGTTGGCGGGCCTGTGGCTGTGGAAATCTACAAGAGAATGGGATTTAAGGTCATTCCCCTCTTCTGCGAGCCTGATGGCAGTTTCCCAAACCACCACCCTGACCCAACAATACCAAAGAACCTTGCAGCGATGATATCAAAGGTGGATGAGACCGCCGCTGATTTAGGTATCGCCCTTGACGGAGACGCAGACAGAATCGGTGTGGTGGATCACAAAGGCAGTATCATCTGGGGAGATCAGTTGATGATTGTGTTTTCCAGGGATTTGCTGACACGCCACCCCGGCGGCAAGATCATAGGTGAAGTCAAGTGCTCCCAGGTCCTATATGACGACATCGAGAGCCATGGCGGCCAAGCTATCATGTGGAAGGCCGGTCATTCCCTTATCAAGAGCAAGATGAAAGAGGAGGGGGCGCTTTTGGCAGGGGAAATGAGCGGACATCTCTTTTTTGCCGAGCGGTATTTTGGTTTTGATGATGCGATTTATGCGGGTATTCGACTACTGGAAATTCTCTCCCGCACAAAGAGCACCCTACATGAACTGCTGGGTGATATTCCGAAAATGTTGAACACACCGGAGATCCGCATGGAATGCCCAGAGGAGAAAAAGTTCCATATAGTTGCGGACCTTGTGGAAGAATTCAAGAAAGAATATAAGGTGATTGATGTGGACGGCGCCAGGGTGATCTTTGACGGCGGCTGGGGATTGGTCAGGGCCTCTAATACCCAGCCCGTGCTGGTGCTTCGTTTTGAAGCGAGCAATGAAAAGCGTCTTGAAGAAATACAGAAGATCTTTATGGAGAAGCTGGGAAAGAGGCTGTGACCAGATATTAGGGCTTATTGTACGCCGTAAGACACAGTTGCGTGAAGTATCTTCCGGGTATTTCCGGTGTCGAATTCTGAGGCAACATACCGTCTGATGAGATAAAGACGATGGGACTCTTCAAAGGAAGACGCCCTATGGTAAGCCATCAGTGGACGTTCTGGGTGCCTTTGACGATTTCATTCCAGATACTCTCGGGCTTGCCCGGAAGGGCGGTATGGATAGAAACCAGATCATCAGTTTCAGATAGATATTCCTGAATGATCAGGTCAATCTGGGATGTCAGATTCTCCACCTCCATATCGTTGAGGGTCTGTACTAATCTGAGGTCATCATCTGCATGCTCATACAGAGACTCCAGAATTTCATTCCCGATTTGGAGATATGCAACTTTGTCGCCTAATACGGAAATATACGAATGTAACCGCTGAACGAGTCTGAGGTTGTAGTCAATGCGCGGAAAGCCTATGGCCTTCTGGTAGGACCCTATCTTCAGGCGCTCTTGCTCGCTCTTGATTTCACCTTCTATTTCTGCACGTTGTTCTTTGAGGTGATGAAGTATTTCGATTATCTGGGCCCTCTTTTCTAAAATTCTTCCACGAACTGATGATATCTCCGTCATTTTTTCTTGAAGTATGTCTTCTTTCGGACTGCCGGCCGATACATCAATTGTCATAAGAGGCAGTGCCATAAGGCTTAATATACAGGCATAGCACCTTAATCTATTCTTGGCAGTACCTTCAAAAATATACCTTTTCATACCTTCTCT
>JAXHTA010000296.1:0-5213 GCA_034190285.1 Thermodesulfobacteriota bacterium
CCCGATGCCAGAATATAACCTTCATCAAAATCACGAGCCACAACAGCACCCCTGCTTTCCAGCACAGCTTGGGCCGAGATGGCTCCTCGGCCCCCGAATATAACCCGACACTGTGCAGACTGCTCCCGAACCTGCCCGATAACCTCTAACGCATCATCCAGTCGCGAAAGCATAGTGAAAGCCAGGAAGAGTGCATCCGGCGCGAGCGCAATTACGGCGTGGGCAATTTGGCTTGCTGGCAGGCTTCCTCCCAGGTTTTTCACTATCCAGCCCCGGATTTCCAGATAAACGGCAAGTGCCACAGGGATCAGCCCATGCTCATCGCCCGGGATACACGAGACCAGCGCCCTGCGCTCCGATGTCGGCAGGGAGCCTTCCATCATCACCGGAAGACCGGCCAGGAGGCTCCTAATTGCCTCGGTGGCAAGATGTTCCTCAAATATGTATAGCTGATTGAGTTCCCAAAGCTGCCCAATCTCGACCATGGCAGGTAGCAATACTTCTACTATTAGACGATGTTTTGGCCTGTCTTTGCCTAACATGGAGGAAACAATCTCTCTGGCGCCATTAACATCTCCACGTATCAGGCGTTCCACAATGGGGGAAGGGGCCTTTTTCGTCTCAGTCTTAGCGGAATCCCGCGCACGAGCTATCAAGAGAGGCAGTTCATGTCTGAGGGTTTGCAGAGGTCGGGCGAGTTCATTGCATTCAGGAGGTTTGATAATCCCTTGAATGGCAATGATCCAGCTCTCCAACACCACGGCAAAGGAATCGTGACCAGAACCCCTTGTCTCAAATACGACCGCATACCACTTCGCCTCCTCATAAAGAGAGTCGAACAGTTTGTGTCGGTAAACGACTTGGAGCAGTCTTCCGAATTCGACAGCGTACTGGAAAAGGCGATGGACATCAGTAGCCAGATCCTGTTTTTGGTGATAATGCCACTCCAGTTCCAGGCGCTTATAAACCACAGCAGAAAGATTGGCAAATTCGGCATTAAAGATGCGTGAGGAGGAATCGGGCACTGCGATCGTCATGTTTCAGGCCTGATACTCAGGTTTCCCTGGATAGTTGTTCCAAAAGAGTTGGTGACCACAAGTAGCCTTTTTCCCCTGGAACAATAAGGTATAAGGTACACTTTTGCAGACTAACACGCAAATCAAACTCGGTCAATATATTCTCCAATTCAAGACCTAAACAATCAGAGAAATCCTGATAGAATGTTCATGCAAGGCCTTAGATTTCTATTCACCCCTTAGAGCCGCATCCACTTTTCGAATCCAAACAAGAATTCTTTTATTTGGGCATTTTTGAACTTCATTTTTCATGGAGATTATATATAATGCAACTTGAACGTGTTGACAAACTGATCTACTGGTGTAATAAACTAACTTATGAATGATTTATCTGAAATACAAGAGCTTTTCTCCCATCAAAACCTGGCTGTCCTGGCCACACATCAAGATGGCGAGCCACATACTTTTCTTGTAGCTTTCGCGGAGGCGGAAGGGTTGAGGCATATGCTGTTCGCCACGTACCGCCAGATTAGGAAAAGTCCAATCGTAGCCTTGCTTGTGGATAATCGTTCAAACCGCCCTTCGGACTTTCAAAAAGGTTTGGCTGTAACAGGTAAAGGCAGTGCTCACGAAGTTGGCGGTTCGGAGCGTGTTAGATTTGCTACACTCTATCTTAAAAAGCATCCAGCACTAAGAGAATTTGTCGAATCAAAGGAAACAGCGCTTATCAGGGTCGATATCGAGGAGTACAAAGTGGCCGGCTTTCAAGCCGTCAAAACGCTTCGGCCTGCTTGAAATTATATAAGATGAGGATCGGCTACCCCTGTATAAATCGGACCATCAATTGCAGGGCTAATCGGACATTTCGCTTGAAATCCTATTCCGAAACGCGGCTTATCGAAACCGTGCAGCAGAATATTGATTGTCTTCTGGAAATGCTTCGGTTCAATGTATCAAATGATATCATGTTCTTCCGCATTACCTCAGACCTGATTCCTTTTGCTTCCCATTCAATTAACCGGTTTGACTGGCAGACTTTTTTTTCCAATCAATTCAAACAAATAGGACATTTCATAAATGAGAGCAGTGTTCGTATATCCATGCATCCAGACCAGTTCATCATCATCAATTCTCCTGATAAGGATGTCTACAAGCGAAGCCTTGCAGAATTAGTTTATCACGCTCAAGTTCTGGATGTCATGGGATTGGATACCACAGCTAAAATTCAGGTTCATATTGGTGGTGTCTATAGGGACAAAGTCGCTAGCATGAAGCGGTTCGCGTGCCGATTCAAGGGCTTGCCTGAATCTGTCAGAAGACGGCTCGTCATTGAAAACGACGATCGTTTGTATACACTGTATGATTGTATTAGCCTTAATAAGGTAACAGGGATTCCAGTGCTTCTTGATACCTTTCATCACCGTGTAAACTGCTCAGGTGAGACTGAAGTAGAAGCCTTGAAAGCGGTTAAGGCAACATGGCGCGATCAGGACGGTTTGCCAATGATAGATTATAGCTCACAGAAACCCAAAGCGCGGAAGGGCAACCACGCCGAAACCATTGACCTGAATAACTTTCGCGTCTTTCTCGAAAATTCAAGACCGTTTGATTTTGATGTTATGCTTGAGATCAAGGATAAAGAAATAAGCGCCCTTAAAGCAGTACAATTAGCGAAGTTCGATGAGCGTTTTCTTGACAAATAATAGTAGGTGAAAGCGATGACACTAAATGAGTATTTCAAAAGTACAAAAGGTGTCGGCGTGCTATCTACGGCCGATAAAGACGGACACGTGAATGCCGCCATCTATTCCAGACCTCACTCGATGGAAGATGGGTCCTTGGCTTTCATAATGCGAAACCGCCTGACGCATTCAAATATCCAGTCCAATCCATATGCAGTGTATCTTTTTAAAGAGGATGGGCCCGAATACAAGGGAAAACGGTTATACCTGACCAAAACTCGTGAAGAAGAAGAGAGCGATTTGCTTTATAGACTGCGCAGAAAAGACTACGACATGGATAAAGATCCGAAGGACCCAAAATTCCTCGTCTTTTTCAAACTCGAAAAAGAGCTACCGCTGGTAGGATCGGGTGATAGGTGAAAAGAGGAAAATGAAGCAGGTTTCGCAAAACATGAATGGAACGAGGGTAGCTACAAAGGCACTTCTTGACGTCCTTACAGGAATTCAATGCCAGGACCGTAACCTCAAGACGCATGATCTGGAATCATTTCTGGTTCTATAGTATCCTGAGTGACCACCATAATCCAAAGCCGAAAACGGCATGAAGGAGAAGTTGCTCAAGCCATACTAGACTTCCTATTCGTGAACCCAAAAACCCCTTTCCAGCTATAGGGAGAGCGGAAAACAGCATTAATAACCAGAGACAAAATACATATAGTGAAATCGTCGGAAGAGATAAAGGATTAAACTGGAAGAGCGTGCAGATGACCCAATAGGCAATACCGAAACCTATGCTTGTCATCAAGTGAACTATAGTGCCAAATATATAGGTCACCTGAAGGCCTGCCGTTTTATTGAAGTTCTCGAGAAAAAACTGGCCGTCTATAATAAGAAGGTTTGAACGGGCGAAATTCAAACGGTAAAGCGCCTCCGATACTATACCCATGCAAAGACCAGCAAATATGGCCCCCAAAATTGCTTCGATAATAGGCATTTCTCACCTTCCCTTCAACGGATGACCATCTGAGTGCGCTATGAAAGATCTTTTTTAAGAAGTTTCCTTTTTATTGAAGAACTATAAGTAGATAGACCTTGTCTGTCAAGACAAAAACAAAAGCGGGTATTCAACCACGCAAATTCTGGAATCCTCATCGCCTATTTGTGCGTCATTCACCGCGCTTAAGGCGAACTAGTGACGAAATCATGGCGATGTTGGGATGTATTGCCAAATAGACCAGAGCCATAAAGGGGAAGTGGATCCATATAGGAGCAAGTAGACCACATGCAACAATTACCGTAGTTCGCGTTCCTTTCCCAGCATACTCCGGTCGACTGTAATTCAGATGCAGGCTGGCGGAACGGGCGGTTGCATAACTTATCTGACTGGCACCCGCGGTGGCAAGAAAACCAACTAAGATGAGCAAGGCGGGGGCAAGGGCTGAAAATTGAAGGCAATAAAGCAGAATGCCGAAAATAAGTGAAAAGTCCATGTAACGATCCAACACGGAGTCAAGAAAGGCACCTTCTGCACTCTGTTTGTTTGTCAGCCTGGAAACTTGCCCGTCCACGCCATCCAGGATCTGTGCGATGGCGGCCAACAGTCCACCTAACCATGCCAAACCCATTCCAAAGGCAATCCCACCGCAAATCCCTGTAGCGGATGCTAATAACGTGATGAAATCAGGTTTCATTGTTGGCACATGTTGTACAACCAAAGACGATATCGGTGCAGAGATATATATTTTGATGAACCTAAGCAAAAAACGGTCGGTAGGTTTTGTTTTCCATTCCATGAATAACCCCCAAATCGCAATTCAGTTTTTCTGATTCCTCTCAGGGTCCCGCAAGAGGCAAAATCCTGTCAATCTCAAAACAGACCAGGTGACGAGTTTTCCCTTCTCCTTCCCAGAAACGGGTATTCTGTTGCACGAAAGGTAATAAACTGGCTGTCCTGCGATGGATTTTTTAGCCATCTGCCTTTCAATAGAACGAGGATAGTATATGTGGCCTTGCCAAAAGAGACCCACACGGATGAGTAACCAGCTAACATCTGTTTCAAAGAGTTCTTAAGAAACTCTATAAATTCTTGAAGTTTGTTTCATGTATAACCCCGAGGCGAAACGTCCATAACTGAACGTAGTAGGTGCCTATTGAGTGTGTCTCTTGAACTATTGACTGATCTGTTGACACAACGATCTAAGTGATTATTTTATACAATAAGCAAGGACATTACAACTATTAACCCGCCCACAAAATGGGGCCATGAGCCGGGTTACACCAAGTGTAAACCCGGCTTTTTCTTGGAGGTGTAAGAAAATGAATTCAGCAAAGGAGATCTTTGGCGGAAGAATCAGCGTGTTGAGTCCGATTTTTGCAGACGATGCGTTTGACAGACTCGATCAGTCTGACGACGGCATCTTTTATTCAACGCCTCGATTTGTAAGTCATCTGGACTCTTTGGCGTTAAAAACAGTTGAGATACTAATTGGAAATCTCGTTGTGGAGGATTCTCCCG
>JAXHTA010000297.1:0-5213 GCA_034190285.1 Thermodesulfobacteriota bacterium
CTAGCGTCTCTTGTTGCCCTAATCCAAAGCATTTTGATCTCAGATTTTGTGCTACGTTAGGGTTGACTTACCGGAACCACGCAATGTCTTTGGCCGTGCCGCAGAATTTGCGCCTAAAAATGTTTGTCATGGTAGGTATTAGAACCCCGGGCACAAACACAGGTGGTGTCTGAACAAATACTGTCTTCTTCGCCAATCTCTGGGTAAGCCTAAAATCTTAGTCCTCAAGATAGTTAATATATTCTTGCGGTTAAGATTCTAATCTTCCTTGGAGTTGACGAAAAATCCTAGTTTGCCTTCAGACACCAAATGGTGCCCGTCCGAACATGAAAATCAGCGTGTTAGTAGTGTCCAATACAGAAATGAGCGGTCTTGACAAAAGACAGGAGGACAAGGGCCTGGTCAGAGGAGCATAGGTAAAACGCTGCGCGACCAGTCCGGCAGATTGAAGTAGAGATTGCGGACGGAAAATGTTCTGTATCGGTACCAAATTGTCTTATTGTCTTACTTTGTATATGGGTAACCAACACTCCAGCATTCCATTGCTAGCTGGAGTTATCAAACAGAACCGATTGGCTCTGACCACGCCTGGATGACGTGAATTTCCGTTCTCTCTATGACTGCACTCCCTACCTCAGAAAGAAAACCAAGAAATGTCCTGGACATCTAATGGAGTTTTCTGAAGGAAGCTAATAAACCCCAAAGGAGTGAGCCAGTATGTTAATAATATTATTCCTGCAATAACCCACAAGAGACAGTGGATAGGGGCCCGAATTAGACCAACTATTGTTGATAGCCCTGGGAGGGAAGCGGTCGCTCTCTAAGCCTCTCGCATGCTGAAGCCTGTAGCGAAATCCTATGTTGGCAGGATTGCCCCGATCCACAATTGCCAACATTGTATACGGAAGGTAGAAGCTTTGTATCAGAAGATGTCTGATTTTCGTGTAGGATATTTGCTGAATAGCTTGTAGGTGCTTTTCTTACGCCATACGAAACATAAGAACCCGAATTCTCAGTCTACAAGGCGATGCTTTATGGCATAATGCATTAATTCCGCATTATTTTTCATGTTCATTTTTTCTAGGATACGGGAGCGGTAGGTGCTAATTGTCTTTATGCTGAGGCACAGTTCATTTGCGATTTCTCCTACCGTCTTCCCGCAGGCAATCAAGCACATTACTTGATACTCACGATCAGAAAGGGAATCGTGGAGGGACTGCTCAGAGTCAATTTTCAACTGGAAAGCCAGCTTTTCAGCGAGAAAAGAACTCACATATCTCCTGCCGGCAGATACCCTCCGTATTGCCTCAATTAATTCTTCAGAAGCGCTCTCCTTTGTCAAGTATCCGGAGGCGCCGGACCTCAAGGCCCTGATTGCATATTGCTCTTCCGGGTGCATACTCAGTATCAAAACTGGAAGTCTCGGCCTTTGAACTCTTATTTGTTTCAGGACATCCAGACCGTTCATTCCCTGCAAGGTAATGTCTAGAACAACTACACTATAGTCATTCTCGCCCATTCTACTCACCTTGTCCAATACTTCATAACCGCTGCTCGCTTCATCAGCGACAATAATATCGGGAGTGTCCGCAACAATCTGTTTCAGTCCTTCTCGAACAATAGTGTGATCATCAGCGATAAATAGTTTTATCATTTGTTGAACCTTTAACGGGTTATACCGATTCGCGGAACTTGGAGATCAGGGATCAGCTGTGATTTCGCAACAGTCTCCTGCTGCCGGAAGACCCAGGGACGGTTGGCTTCAAAGTATTGCTATAATTGGCGTTTACCCCTCTCATTGGTCAAAAGATTCACGACCACAGTTGTTCCCTTCCCTGGCACACCCTTGAACTTGACATCCCCTCCCCATGGATAAACACGCTCTCGAATCCCGATGAGACCGAATGACTGGGAGCTGTAAATTTGTTCATCCGTAATTCCTCTTCCGTTGTCTCTTACTACCATTTCCAGAGTACCGCGTCCTTCTTTCAGGCTTACCCAAAGCCTTGTCGCATGCGCATGACGAACTACATTTGTCAATGTCTCTTGAAAAATACGGAAAATGGCTGTAGAGTGTTCTTCGTCCAGGATAATTTCCTCCGGATCCAGGGAAAGATCACATTCAATCCCTGTTCTTATTTGAAATTCCTCCGCCTGCCATTCGATAGCTGCTGTAAGACCGAGATCATCTAACAGACCGGGTCTTAATTTCCTTGCCAGCCTTTGCACTGTCCGGATGGTCCTGTCTATGAGTCTTGTCACTGCTTGTGTCTTCTCAATAATCGGTTGCTGATGTTTGGGGGTCCTTTTGGCCAGCCAGGATATATCCATTTTTATTGCGGTCAATGCCTGCCCGAGATCATCGTGTATCTCACGTGCGATAGCCGTCCTCTCCTCTTCTCTAACCGACTGAATGTGAATAGCAAGGTTCCGAAGTTCTTCCCTGGATTCCCTAAGTTTTTCCTCAGCCTGCTTGTGAGCGGTGATGTCGGTAAGTATCCCCAGAAAAGCGGGTTGATTTCTGTAAACCAATCTAGTGCCCCTAACTTCGAAGGAAAACGACTGACCGTCTTTCCGGACCCCAAGACTTTCAAAGCTTTCCTTGCGTCCCGATTCAATTTGAGAAATAAGTCTATCCAGATCATCTTGGCAATCAGGGTGAAAGAGATATTCTGCGCGCCTTCCAATCAACTCATTGTGCGAATAACCAAACATACGGCTCATATTGGGATTAACGTCCAAGAGGATGCTGTCATTACTGATAATACCAATGCCCCCTTCTGCTGTCTCAAATATCCCACGGTATCGCTTTTCACTCTCCAATAGCTCAGTCTCAGCTTGCCTGCGTTTCGTTATGTCCCTGATCAATACGGCAGCAGCCGGTCGCCCTTCATACTGAATGGTCCCGACGCTGAGTTCAACGGGTACACATTCACCATCTTTTTTAAGAAGTTCAATTTCGTATTGTGAAGAGAGTACATTTCCAGCCCACCCTGCCATATATCTCCCTGTCCATTTATCTTGGACTGAGAGGGGTAAGAACAATTTGAGGGGTTTCCCCATCATATCTTTGAGTTCATAGCCACAAATTTCGGAGCTTCTGACATTGGCGAATACTATTTTGTCATCCTGTGCCACAACGTAGCCGTCATTAATACCCTCTGTCAACGACCTGTATTTTAACTCTGATTCTCGAAGCTTCGCTTCCGATCTTTTTTGCTCTGCAATGTCCTTAATTATGGCTACTGCCCCTATTATGTCACCGTCTGGATGCCTTATTGGCGAAGCAGAATATATACACGGCACACGCTCGCCACTGCTGGTCAACAATTCCAGTTCCGCACCTTCAGTTGTTTCGCCGGTCCGCAAACGTCTTTTCATTCGCTCTGTGACTATTTCGGTCATTTCTGGTGAAAGAATACGCAAATCTTTCACAACCTGTTGCAGAGACTTGCCCATAAGATCCTCCAGTGCAACTCCTGCAATTTCTGCAAACCCATCGCTGGCGTATGTGATTTCCCTTTTTTTGTCTATAACTAGCAGCATATCCGGCAGACTCTTCAGCAGGCTTTCGTTGAATGCCTTCTCTTCCTGCAATGCCTTTTGCATCAATATCCCATCGGTAACATCTCGTGAGATAACCTGGACAGTATCCTCCTGGCCGGGGATCTTGAAGGGGGTGACAATATTATGGTAAGCCCTGCCTTCTCTTTCATCTACAAAAACATATTTTTCCCCCTCATTTAAGACCTTCTGTATTGTCTTAAAACGTTCTGAGAAGACCTTCCCGGAGGTCACATCATTAAGTCTTCTGCCAAGCAGCCTTTCCACAGTAGTGCCAAAGCCCGTTGCCATAACTGGATTCACTGAAATAAGCGTGCCGTCTCTATCCAGCTGAGCGATGGCATCCGGAGAATTCTCGAATAACAGACGGAATTTCTCTTCCGACTCTTTCAGCTTTTGCTGTACTCTCTCTCGATCTGAGACGGGATGCCCTTCAAAAACTATATATGCGGCTTCACCTCTTTTATCGGAAATAGGGCTTATACTGAACTCAATCCAACAGGGAGAATTGCCTGCCACCTGAAACTCCATTTCACGGCGGGTGGTACCTTTCGAAGAGAGGTTTTCTATATCATCCTTAACAGCCAGTTTCGTCTTCTCAGCAGATGAACACCAACAGCTCTCATATAGTCTCTTGCCCCTGACATCCTCCAATTTGATGCCCGCAAAAGACAATGCCCTGTCATTCGCCGTTATAATAGTCCCATCGGGGTCCATAACTATAAGAAAGTTGTGAAGAGCATTAAAGACGTTTTCAAAGAACGTTTCACTCTGCTTGGCTTCTCTCGTCGTTAATTCAGGCCTTTCCGGCCACTCTTGCCCTTGAAATATCCATTGGTACATATTATCAATCCTTCACTCTTTGATGGCCTTGTTTCCACAATTTCTGTATAGAAATGGTCATATGTTAAACATTTGACGGTTATCGCCAAACGTATAAAGAAACCGAAGCAATCTGAACACGATAGCTGAATGCATAGAACCCTTTTTCCGGAACGTCAGCCCTGCTGATGGCTTTGTGCATTGGCCAATCGAAAAACCTTCTCCGGCGTCAAAGGAAGGTCCTTAATCCTTACGCCTATTGCATCATAAAGGGCATTTGCTATTGCAGAACACGGAAGAGCCAGAGGGGGATTACCCGCTCCCTTTGCCCCATAGGGTCCCTCTTTCGTCTTCTCTTCCACGAGGGCGATCTCAATCTCCGGGATCTCAGTTGTTATGGGAAGCCTATACTCTGAAAGATCGGGATTAACTATCCTTCCGCCGTCCTCTACCAACCCCTCATCAAGGGCAAATCCAAGGCCCGTTGCCGTGGCGCCTTCAATCTGTCCTTCCAGGGCCATGGGATTTACTGCAAAACCTACATCACTTGAAGAATAGATTTTTGTCACTCTTATTTTCCCGTTTTTGGGATTCACATAAATCTCTACTACCTGGCTCGCAAAGGTGTGGGCCGGGACTGAAGGAAAGGCATGTCCCTCTACTGTATCCATCTGATAACCGGGAGTCTCAGCAAAAAAAGAACCCTTCCCTAAAAGGACACCTCCTTGATAGAAATGGCTCGCCATAGCCAAGTCGGCAAAAGAGACCATCTTTTGAGTACCTTTGACATAAACCATCTTATCTGCTATTTCAAGCTCCTTTTCGTC
>JAXHTA010000298.1:0-5209 GCA_034190285.1 Thermodesulfobacteriota bacterium
GTGAAAGAAGTCTCTTCTTCTTGTTGTGTGTGACCGTCCCGTGGTACTTGACCCTATTTCTACAAGAATCCATTACATTAATGACATCACTGAAGACAAACTGTTTATGAACAGGATGGATTACGCCCTTGTCATGACATGGTCGCGCGTTTTGCTCTGGCACTCGATGTATATCTGCAGATGAGCTTTTAGGGCTCAAGCCTTCAATAACAAAGTAAGCGAACCAAACCTGAAGATCCTTGTTCACCCAACTATGCAAAACGGATGATGGACAAGATCACCCCCAGATCTATCCAGATCGCCGCTCAACCCCATTCAGGAGAGATAGTGCCGGGATATGCATCAGAAGATATCCGTGCTCTGATAGAATCTCCTCATCGCATCGTTCACTGAATAAGATCCGACCAGATTGATGAATTGGCCGTTATACACACAGCACAGCTTCTACCAAAGGAGGCACCCAATCAATGTCTGAGTGAAACCCCTTTTGTTCGTCATCATCATTTGATTATAGATTTCTGGGCACTTTCGAAATAGCAGTTTTGGCGAACATTAAAACGCTTTCATTCAGGCACCACCTGATGATAAGTGGGTTCCATCAGGAATTACTCTTAGGGGTAGGGACAGAAGCCCGCAGGTATCTTTTTTGAAAGGTTTTTGACGTGTGATCTTGGTTAGATAACGGGCCATTGCGGTCCTATTTTTTCTACAAGCCCTGTCTTCTGTAATATCCCTTGTGCCAGTCGTTTCACCTGCCCATAGACTTCCTCCTCGTCGACGTTCAGCAAGCGCCCAGCTTTTATCAACACCCTCCCGCCCACGAGCACCGTATCAACGCTGCTGCCTGTGGCGCTGTATACCAGGTTGACCAGGGGATTTGTATACAGGGGCTGCCATTCTGGTCTTTGAGTGTCAAAAATTGTAACATCAGCCATCTTGCCGGGTTCCAGGGACCCGATTTCATTATCCCACAGCGCACACCTGGCGCCATTGACAGTGGCCATTTCCAGCACCCTTTCTGGTGGCATCGTTTTCGGGTCAAGGCGGATTTCTTTCAGTGCCGTGCCGACCAACAGCATTTCCTGGCAGAGGTCCACTATCCCTGAAGAGGCGTGATCGGAACCAATACCCATGGGCACACCCATTTCCATGAGTATTGGGATCGTACCCATCAGCAGGTTGCCGTAACCGTTATGCATGCTCGAACTTGGGCAGGCGACTGTTTTCACATCATATTCTCTTAAGAGCACAAGTTCCCTGGAGGATAACCAGCCCACGTGGCTCAAAACTAAATTGGCATTTAAAACACCCAGCTCATGTAACCTTTCCACCTCACTGCACCCGTGTTGGGCCAGGGATGCGTCACGGGTCTTCTGGGCGAAGGCACAGTGGGTCTGGATTCCTGTATTATATTTCTCCGCCAGGCCCTTCATTCCTATGATCAGGCGATCCGTAGAGTTGTTCAGTCCCCTGAATGAAAAAAAGACCTTGATCCGCCCATCGGCTTTGTTGTGCCATCTTTCTATTAAGGCCTCACTTCTTTCCAAGGCCTGGTCGGTGGTTTCGATGAATTTTTCGGGAAGCCCCCCAAAGGAGGACTTTGCGATATCCAGGCTGCTCTTGGAGAGAACGCAACGAATCCCGGTCTTTTGTATTGCCTTGGCGGTCTGATCGATTTCGTAGTTTCCAGGATCAATGAAGCAGGTTACGCCGTGTTTTAATAGCTCTAAGGCGCACAGAGTGGCGCTCCAATATGTATCCTCTTCGTCCATGCATCCCTCATAGGGGTACATACGTTCAAAGAGAAATGCCTGTTCTCCCACCTCGTCGGCCAGACCACGGCTCATCTGAAAGGCCGAATGCACATGGGAATCAATCATTCCTGGGAGCACCACCTTATCCAGGCAATCTATTTCTTGAGAGGCCTTGTATTTGTAGGATAAATCCTTTGTCTTGCCGACTTCCAGAATTCGATCTTGCCGAATGGCCATGGCGCCGTCCTGAATAATTGTCCTTTCATGATTCATGGTGATCATCCAGGCCGCGTTTTTGAGCAATATATCTATTTTTTCCACAATATCCTTCCCTATTTCGAAATCTTATAACACTTCAAATCTCTACAAAAGATGTCAGCGGGTCAAGGGAACCCTGTCCCATACTTTGCCGAAGAGCTAAAGCCTCACAGAAATCCGTTGTCTATTCCCATCATTTTTTCGTTCCATCAAATCCTGGAATAATTTCTTCCAAAGGCGACCATATCTTGACTTCGATAAGGATGTTGGTGCCTCCTGATTCTCCGGGTATGGCGCGATGGGCAATACCCCGTGGGATGAGTAACATCTGGCCGGGCTTCATTTCTGCATCACCCAGGTCAGTCTCCCACTTGATTGATCCTTGAAAACAGATGATCAACTCATCAAAATCGGCACTTCGATGCCAAAAGGACATCTCCTCGATCGTCCGTTTGGAGAGGTCCACTCTTATTCCTTCCCCTTTCATAAGCGTCATTGGGGTGCCATCTGGTTTATCATAGTTTGAGGGCACCAGACTTGGGTCAGTAACATCGTACATCAGCAATTTCATATCTTCTTGCTCGCCCCGCACTGACTCATTCTCTGTGGGCTTCCTGTCCCTGAGAAAAACAATGTTTTTTCCGTTAATAGTCAGCTTTTCTTCATATTCCATGCTCGTACACCCTCCGAATAACCGTTGATGCGTTTACGAAGACCTTAAACCCTCGTGTCACCGGAAACTCATCCTGAATATCCGGCCTGTCGGGGCAAAATTTTGTTAATTTCAGTCTGTTGCTGGCATGGGCGTGCTACCCATTGGACCGGCCTAAATGCCATAGCATATGAGGCGTCAGGGGGAGTCGGTCAATCTTGATTCCAAGGGGTTCCAGGGCGTTTTCTACTGCATTGGCAAAGGCCACCGGGGCGGTCTGACTGCTTGCCTCCCCAATACCTTTGGACCCCAGGGGGTTCACGGGTGAAGGAGTCTCAATATGCCCTGTTATCATTCTGGGAGTCTCACCGGCCCCGGGGCAGATGTAATCCATGTAGGTGCTGTTCAAGAACTGGCCATTTTCATCATACATTAGCTCTTCATACAATGCGGCCCCCATCCCATGCAGAGCAGACCCCTTGACCTGTCCCGCCACAATGCCCGGATGCAGTATGGTGCCGGCATCATGGATGGAATAATAATCCAGGGGAGTGACCTTAAAGGTCTCCGGATCCACCTCCACCACCGCCAGATCAGCACCAAACCCGTATGCCGCTGACGAATTTATCCGATCCCCCTGGCCGCGCCTCGCAGAAGAGGCGCTAAAATAATAGGTGACTGAGAGTCCTGGTTCCATGCCTTCCGGCAGGGCCTGGGTATCCCAATGGGCTGCCGCTGCCAGATCCCTGAAGGATAGTTTCTTGTCCCCACCCTTTAACCTGAATGTCTTCTCTTCTGTGATGACCTCCTCACGCGTTCCGCCCATGAGATGAGCCGCAAGATCACACATTTTATCCCGCAGCTTGCGGGCCGCCAAGGCTGCAGAAGGGGCAATCACGGTGGCGAAGCGGCTGGAGTATGTGCCGGAAGATATGGTCCAGGCCCGGCTGTTTGTGTCCATTCCTCCTACAATGCTGATGTCATGAGGTGATACTCCCAATTCGTCTGCTACAATCTGTGAAACAACTGTTTCGTGACCCTGGCCATGACAGGCAGTGCTCATCTCAACGGTAACCTCTCCAGCGTGATCCATATGTATCGTTGTGGCCTGGGCGGCACCGGACATGGGCCGTTTGAGCACCGTCTCGGGATTGGCCATCTGCATGTAACCCATATTTGAAGCCGAAGGATCGATTCCCACTGCCAGGCCAATTCCCAACAGCTTTCCCTTGCGACGGGCTTCATCACGTTTCTTGCACAGGGCCTCGTAATTGCTCGTGGCCAGGAGCTTTTCAAATACGGCGGGATAATCTCCTGCATCATAGATGCCTCCACTTGGGGTTGTATATGGTAACTGTTCCTGCTTGATGAGATTTCTACGTCTAAGTTCGACCGGATCCATGTCAAGTTTTTCTGCCAGACGCTCCACAACCCGCTCAATGCCAAAGTAGAGATGCCCACATGCATATGCCCGGATGGGACCGGTAAGGGACTTGTTGGTGACAACGATATTTGCATCCGATCTCACGGCTCCGATATCGTAAGGACCGTTGAGGTTGCCGAGATACCTTAACGAGCACCCTGGCTCCGGCGCCCTGATATAGCCTCCCACATTGTCTATTGTCCTCATATCCAGTCCCAAGAATTGGCCGTCTTTTCTGGCGGCGATACTTACATAGGCTACCCTGTCCACCGCACTGGAGCTGGCTGTAAGGCTTTCCATCCGATCTTCTATCCATTTTACCGGGACACCAGCCTTTTTGCTGGCCAAGCAAATAAGCACTACATAGGGGTAAATCGTTATTTTTACGCCGAACGAAGATCCAATATCCTGGGGAACAATAATACGGAGCTTGTTTGCCGGAGTCTTCAAGGCCGTGGCCATTACCGGGTGCATTGAAAAAGGACCGTGGTGATTGCACCATGCGGTAAACATGTCGGCATCGGAATCATAGCTGATCACCATACCGTAAGTCTCATTGGGATAAGACGCATACTTTGGAAAGACAAGACGTTCCTTTGCGACCACATCCGCCTGGGCGAATGCCCTGTCCACTTCCCCATAGGTGTAAACCCGGTGAAACGCTATATTGTCGCCGTGCTCTTCATGGAGCACAGGGGCGTCAGGAGACATGGCCTCTTCAGGGTCAACCACTACAGGCAGAGGATCATATTCCACTTCAATGAGTTCTAGTGCATCCTCGGCAATATAGCGGTCTACCGCCACCACTACCGCAACCGGTTCACCTGCAAAACGCACCTTGTCTATGGCACAGGAGTAATATTTCATCTTCCGCGGGCCAATTACCGGAAAGGGTTTTGACATCCTGAGAACATCTTCGCCTGTCAACACAGAAACCACTCCTGGCAATGCCAGGGCTTTTTCAGTGTTGATCTCCTTTATATGAGCATGAGCATGAGGGCTTCGGAGTATGGCGGCATGATGAATATTGGGAAACGGCTTTAGATCATCCACAAACTGCCCACGACCCCGGAGAAGCCTGCTGTCCTCTTTCCTGATAATGTTCTTGGACACCCAACTGTC
>JAXHTA010000299.1:0-5163 GCA_034190285.1 Thermodesulfobacteriota bacterium
ACCCGCATGAAAAGAAAATTTTCGGTCAAGAACAGGGTCTCTGAATTCAACAATTACTCTGTCGCCATCGGCTCTCACCATAGGCTTTTCGTCTCTGGAATAGCGGATAAAAAGGACCCCCTCGGCCCGCGCCTTTCTGTATAGGTCTTCACGGAGGCCGTAGGTCCTCATATCCCGGTAAAAGACATAGACATTCGCAACCGGATTCCTGCGCTTGATTTCTAGTGCGCTTTCGACGGTATGAGTGCAACAAACCTTGGAACAGTAAGGATGCTCTTCATTTCTCGATCCAACGCATTGAATAAATGCCACATTGTCGGTCTTTTCCAGTCGTGGGTCGTTACCCCTCAAAAGGCCATCCATCTCCAGATGGGTTACAACGGCGTTATGTTCACCATAGAGGTATTCATCGGGTTTGTATTCCGTCGCGCCGGTTGCAATAATGGCTACCCCATGTTCAAGGGTCTCTTGGTATGAGCCGGTCGTTATCTCGGTCTTGAAATTGCCGATGAAACCATCCACACCGGTAATGGTGGAGTTCTCGTGAATGGTTACTAAACCTTCATACTTAAGTTCATTGGCCAGTTCCTTCACAAAGCTCATTATCTCTTCACCCCTGTGTGTCCTGTTAAGCCTCAGGGCATTTCCACCCAAGACGTCCGATTGCTCAACAAGATGTACCGGGTAGCCCTGGCGAGCCAACGAGAGGGCTGCAATCATTCCAGAGACTCCACCGCCAATCACAAGGGCGGACTGTGTTATGGATAGGTCCCTCTGCTGCAACGGGCTCAATAGATTGGTCTTGGCAACGGCCATACGCACAAGATCTTTGGCCTTTTCCGTGGCCGCATTCGGATCATCTGCATGGACCCAGGAATCATGATTTCTGATATTCGCCATTTCAAAGAGATATTTGTTCAGGCCTGCGTTAATCAGGGTTTCCTGGAACAATCCCTCATGGGTCCTGGGTGTACACGCTGCAACGACAATTCGGTTCAATCCTTTTTCCTTTATGACATCTGTCATCTTATCCTGGGTATCCTGTGAGCAGGTAAAGAGATTTTCCTCAACATAAACGACGTTTGGCAGATTCCTTGCGAATTCCGCTACCTCCGGGACCCTTACCACGCCTCCGATGTTTATCCCGCAGTTGCATACAAAGACCCCTATCCTCGAAGGTTCCCTTGTGATGTCTCGCTCGCTCGGTGTATCCACTTCTCTTGTCTCAGTGTTGCGCGCAGGGGCCAACCTCTCTGTTGCCGCGCAAGCGGCGGCGCTGGCCTCCATGACCGAATGGGGGATATCCTTTGGGCCGGTGAATGCCCCGCAGGCATAAATTCCCGGCACAGATGTCGCCACCGGATGGAAACTGTCCGACCGGCTAAAGTGGTGCTTATCAAGAGCAACACCCAGACGCCTTGAAAGCTTTATCACATCCTCATCGACCTCAAAGGCAGTGGAAAGTACGACCATGCCGAATGTCTCTTTTTCCAGTCGCCCCTCATCATCCACGTAACGCACCATAAGGTCATCCGTCCCAGGCAGGGAATCCACTGAATGAACACGGGACCGGATGAATCTGACACCTTCCTCTCTGGCATTTTCATAATAACGGTCAAAATTCTTCCCCTGGGTCCGCATATCCATAAAGAAGATGGAGCAGTCCAGGGGAATCTTGCTGTGCTCTCTTGCAACGACCGTCTGCTTGACCGCGTACATGCAGCATACGGAAGAACAGTAGCCATTGTCGCAACGATTGATATCCCTGGAACCGACACATTGGAACCAGGCGATTCTTTCTGGTTCTTTTTTATCGGAAGGCCGTACGAGATGGCCCATAAAGGGCCCGGTGGCAGAGAGAATTCTTTCAAATTCCAAAGACGTAACGACGTTGGGAAAGGCGATATAAGAATAGGTGTCATACCGGGCGGGATCAAATGACTTAAAGCCGGGCGCCAAAATCAGCGAGCCTACGTTTATAGTGATCTCCGTCGCCTGATCATCAAAATTGATGGCCCCTGCCTCGCAGAATTTCTCACATGCCCTGCATTTCCCATTTTTGAAATAGATGCAGTTATCCTTGTCAATTGCATATTTAAGTGGCACGGTTTGGGAATAGGGCACATAGATGGCTTTGCGCTTGATCAGACGCTCGTTGTAGATGTCATCTACCTTTTTCGGGCACTTGTCAGCGCAGGTTCCACAGGCAATGCATTTTTCCATATCCACAAATCGCGGATGACGCGCAACCTTTATATTGAACTTGCCCTCTTTTCCCGAGATATCTTTTACTTCACTCAGTGTCAACAGTTGGATATTGACATGCCGGCCGACCTCGACCAGTTTAGGCGCCAGGATTCACATTGAACAGTCGTTGGTTGGAAAAGTCTTGTCCAGCTGGGCCATGACACCACCAATGCCAGGCGATTTCTCAACCAAATAGACATAGAACCCGGAATTTGCCATGTCCAGGGCCGCCTGCATTCCTGCAATCCCTCCTCCAACCACCATAACGGAGCCCCGTAGCTGTTTGTTTTGGTTATTGTCGTTCATAAAAAACTCCCTTTCCTGGTTAGTGGCTCGCCGATAGGTTGACTATCTGGGTTATTTAGTGTCCGAACGAAAACTAGGGTTTTTCGTTCGGGCACTATTTATCGATAAAAGCCTTTTCAACAGCTTCAGTCAATTCATCATCCGTAAACGGTTTGGCAAGATACTCTGCGGCCCCCATTTTCATGGCCTCCACGGCATTAGACATGGTGGAATATCCCGTCATGACAATCACGTGCCTGGCCGGCATTTTGGCCTTTATAGTCTCTAAAATTTCCATGCCATCTATGTCGGGCAGCTTCATATCCAGAAGGATGACATCATATTCCCCCCGCTCAATGGCAAGCAATCCGATCTTCCCGGTCCTGCAATAATCAACCATATGGCCTTTTTCCGTTAGAACCAGATGGCATGCGTTACAAATCACGCTCTCATCATCAATAACAAGGACTTTAAGAGATTTCATTCCCCCCCCTTGCCCGTGGGATGATCAATCAGGGAAGGGAATTCAATTATGAAACGGGTGCCTTTTCCCGTCTCACTGAATACACTGATATCGCCCTGATGATTTTCGATGATGCCGTAGCTGACCGCTAATCCAAGCCCTGTCCCGTTTGCCTTGGTAGAGAAAAAAGGTTCAAAAATCTTTTTCATGTGGTCCGGGGCAATGCCGCAGCCGTTGTCGGAAATCTCAACATAAATCTTCTTCTGCTCAGGGTTCACAGCGGTCTGTACAGTGACCAGACCGTTATCGTCAACAGCTTGCAGGGCATTTAAGAGGATATTGATAAAAACCTGTTCGATCTGGTTTTCGTCTAAAAACGCCTTTTCCATATCCTCTGTCAACTCCCTTCTTAGACACACATGCCGCAGGTGAAACTCATTATCAACAATTCCCAGGGCTGTTTCCATAATATCGTTTATATTAACCAGGGCCCTCTGGGGTTCTTTGTCGCGCGCGAATTCGAGCAGGTCCTGGATAATGGTTTTGCAGCGCTGGGTTTCTTTGACAATAATCTTCAGACCTTCTTCAAGGGCACCTCCTGGCGGGACCTTTTTGCTCAGGTTGGAACTGTAAAGCAGGATGCCGGCAAGAGGGTTGTTGATCTCATGGGCGATCCCGGCGGCCATTCGGCCCAAGGACGACAGTTTGTCCAACTGGGTCGCCAGGTGGATAAACCTGGACTGCTGGCTTTCCATAGCTTGAACTCGTTCGATAACACAGGAACAATGCATGGCAACGGTTCTGATGAAATCCAGTTCATTGTTTGAAAACTTGCGCTGTTCGGTGAAGTATATTCGGATGAGGCCAATAGGGTCGACGATAGCAAGGGGCATGTCGACCATCATGCGGATACCTTCATCCCACGTTGCCTCGGGATATTCGACCCTGGGGGCATTCCATATGTCCGTGATGATATAGACATTGTCCTTTTCAGTTAAGGTGGATAGCAGTGTTTCTGTGCTGACAGGGCCCTTTGAAAGATATAGCTCGCCCAATCCATAGGCTGCCCTAACCTCGAACTGGTTGGTTGTCTTGTTGAGAATTCTGAGCAGGGCGCCTTTTGCGTTCAGGGCTTCAGAGGTCTTGGTTACCACGATATCCAGTACTTCCTGTAGATTGGTAATGGAGTGCATCGCCCGGATGACATCTCTGAGAATATGGAAATATCTTTCAAATCTTGTCGCAGAGGTCATGAGATATCAACCTTTAGGTAAGGCCCCGGCTTCTCATTGAAACCGGGGTTCGTCAACAGTGACTCAGCAGTTATGCTGTGAAGGGAGAAATATTTTCCTGCCCGGACTACCATGCCTCCCGCTCCAGACGCTTATAAATGAACATCAATTGCTTTTGGGTTAGTTGTCCAACATTCTCATTAATCCATTTTAAATCGCCCGATGCAATTGCTGCCTTTGCTTCGCTAGAAAGGTTAAAGTCGTCCAGGGCAATTGGCCCGTTTTCCATCAGATCACGCCAGAAATTCGCATCTTCGGCCGTCCGGTTTAATGCCTGAGTGACCTCTCGCTTTTGGACAAGCTTCTCTTCCTCTGTTCCGGCTTGCTGGGTGAGGACCTTTGCTGGGTCAGCCTCATGCTCCTTCAACGCATCATCTATACTCGCCTTAATCTGCTCTTCGGTGAACGGTTTGGGCAGAAAGTCATGGGCACCTAATTTCATGGCCTCCACTGCCGTGGCAGTGGTACCGTATCCGGTAATCACTATGACTTGTGTCTCAGGTTTTTCCGTTTTAACATTTCTTATTACCTCCATGCCGTCGATGTCCGGCAACCTGAGATCCGCTACCAACAGGTCATAGCGTTTTTGCTTGAAGGCCTCCAGGGCCAGCGCGCCCGTGCCTGCCAAATTGACATCATAGCCCTCCTCGCTCAATACCATTTCAAGGCCCCTGGCCACACTGACATCATCTTCCATAACCAGGATATGGGGTGGGATATGCTCCTGTATTGCAATGTTTTCATCTAATTCCGGCATGTTAATCCCTCCTGTTGCCAATTTAAGAATCTTGCTGTGCCAAACTGGTTATACTTAGTGTCTGAACGAAAACTAGGATTTTTCGTTCGGATCAAGGAAGACGAGGATTTTAACCGCAT
>JAXHTA010000003.1:0-23244 GCA_034190285.1 Thermodesulfobacteriota bacterium
ACACACCCTCCAACCAACTCCGGCCTGGTACCCGCATTAACCCCTTCCTCAATGAATTGCTCATATTTTTCTGTCGCCCGTTTCAGTCTCTTCCCAAAACAGCCCAGTATCGTATCACAATCTTGCCGGCGGAGATGGATTATACCCATAATAGCTGAATGACCACATCTTTCATATGTATTTAACCCATTCATATCTTTCACTATAACGGACCTTAAAAGATTCAGAAAGCTTTCTCATACTAATAGACAGAGAAATATCTCCGGTTCCGGCCAAAAGATGAAAGTGTGTGTCCATGAGAACCCGGGCATAGATACTAAGGGCCTCCTTCACACGAAGATCCTTAAGGCGGCCAAGAAAATTTTCACAATCCTTCTTGCTGCCGAATATCTCCAGTCCGTTAATCCCCCTGCCCATTAAATGATGCAAGGCACCAGGTGTATCAAGTCTTGGTTGTCTGGGCATGAAGGGAAGGTATTCCTATTATGCCCGTTTGGCAAGTTGCTTTGGAACCAACGTCCCTCTTTTCTTTTACTCATACTCAAGATCAGTTTATTTTGGACAGCAGTGATGTCAATTATATCTTGTCAAGAAACTTCTTCGGGTGACAGATTATGCTTCTTGAAAAGAGTGCCTTCAGTAATTTCAAAGCAGATTGGAGGCAAGAAGTGTGTGAGGGCCTCCACAACAAACGCAGGCCTTTCTGACACTGGTCTCCACTCTGGTGGAAATCAGGGCCGAACATTTTTGCCGCCTCTTCATTTAGTGCTTTCTTTATCCCTTCCTCAGAAAGCCCTCTATATTCGTAAAGAGTAAGGTCTGTCATGATATCTTTTTGACTCTCAAAAGGTGAGGGCCGATCGTTTTTTGTCCAGGTGTTAGAGATGCCTTTCATGAGTCTTCCCAATCCTGCTACTGCGCCTGTTAACGTAATTTTATGCAACAGGCGTGCCAAACCCATGGGCATCCATGCGCTCTTATACGAAGAAAAATACGCATCCATATCAAATGGATACATGCTAAAGTCAAAAACCTTAACAATCTCCGAGATGTCAAAAGAGACCATATGGTCCTGGGTGGGAGGATATCCACCGGTTTTTTGAGCATCTGTTTTGGCTCAAGAGTACGAAACCCTTTTTGGCTTGTGATTAGAAGACCGTCGTGATAATTAGTGCCCGATGAGAAATGCCTTTTTCGCCAATCTCTAAATAGGATCATAATTTCTGATCGCCTATTGTAATATATCCCTGCGGTTCAAATTATGATCTCCCTTGCCCTTGACGAAAAATCCTGGGTTTCGCTCAGACTCAATTGAGGGAACAAGATGAACATCCTCGGCATATCCTGCTTCTACCATGACAGCGCAGCATGCCTAGTGCAGGACGGCAATATTATTGCCGCTGCTCAAGAGGAAAGGTTTACTCGAAAAAAGCATGATCCTCGGTTTCCAAAAAATGCAGCTGAATACTGTCTTTCCGAGGCAAGTATTTCATCCTGCGATCTCGACTACGTGGCCTTTTATGATAAGCCATTTTTGACCTTTGAACGCCTGCTATTGAGTTATCTCACAGTAGCCCCGAAGGGGCTACGGTCCTGGTTGAAGGCCATGCCCCTATGGTTGGGCAGAAAACTATATTTGCATAAGGTCACAAAACAGGAGATTGGCTACGAAGGAGAGGTGCTCTACACAGAGCATCACGAATCTCACGCCGCATCCGCCTTCTACCCATCCCCCTTCCAGGAAGCCGCTATTTTGACCATTGACGGAGTAGGGGAATGGGCAACGGCAAGCTACGGTTTCGGAAAGGGGGAAGACATCATTCTGATGAAGGAACTCCATTTCCCCGATTCTGTCGGACTGCTCTATTCTGCTTTTACATATTTCACCGGTTTCAGAGTGAACTCCGGAGAATACAAACTTATGGGGTTGGCTCCATATGGGAGACCAACTTATAAGGATCTGATCCTTAGGGAGCTTGTTGACCTGAAGGAAGACGGCTCTGTCCGGCTTAATCTATCCTATTTCGATTTTCTTGGGGGCTTGCGTATGACGAACAGGCGCTTTGCTGACCTCTTCGGCGGACCTCCCCGCAGACCCGAGACCGAAATCACCCAAAGAGAAATGGATATTGCCGCGAGCATTCAATCAGTTACCGAAGAGATTGTCCTCAGGATGGCAAGGCATGTGTACAGGGAAACGATGCAGGAGAACCTTTGCCTTGCAGGGGGAGTGGCCCTCAATTGTGTTGCAAACGGACGCATACTTCGGGAAGGGCCTTACGAAGATGTCTGGATTCAGCCTGCTGCCGGCGATGCAGGTGGGGCTATGGGCGCGGCCCTTTCTGTTTGGCACCGTTATCTAAAACAAGAGAGGTCTGACCCTGAAGGGCATGACTCTCAGCACGGGTCGTATCTTGGGCCTTTTTATTCCAATGAAGTCGTCAGGGAGTTTCTGGAAGGCAAAGGCTACCCGTACCGCAAACTTGACCCAGATAAAAGGGAAACGATCATTGCCGAGCAGATTGCCGAAGGGAAGATTGTGGGCTATATGGCGGGGCGCATGGAGTTCGGGCCAAGGGCATTAGGGGCAAGAAGTATCCTCGGGGACCCAAGGAGAGGGGATACTCAGACAGTGATGAACCTCAAGATAAAGCACCGCGAATCCTTCCGGCCATTTGCCCCATCGGTATCGGAGGAGAAAGCGTCCGAATACTTCAATACTGACAGACCAAGCCCGTATATGCTTTTGGTCGCGGACGTCAATAAGGAAAGACGCCTCCCTCAGCCTTCAGGACAGACGCTATCTATGCTGGACCGCCTCAAGGCGAAAAGAAGCGACATTCCTGCCGTAACCCACCTGGATTATTCAGCCCGCTTGCAGACTGTAAACAAAAAAGATAAGCCCGATTTCCACCGGGTTATCTCAGAATTTGACAGATTGACCGGTTGTGCCGTTATTGTCAATACTAGTTTCAACGTCAGGGGAGAACCTATTATATGCTCACCCAAAGATGCCTACCGATGTTTTATGCGAACAGAGATGGATGTGTTGGTCATAGAAGACTGCATTCTGTTTAAGGAAGAGCAGCCGGCCTGGGAGGAAAAAGGAGACTGGAGCAGTGAGCTGGAACTCGACTGAGAAAATACAGATTCGGAAATTCGGCCTAGTGGCTTTCATCTTCTTTGGATGTCTCTGTGCGCTGGGGATTTGGAGCAAAAAGCCTTTTCCCATTTGCCTTTTCGGTTCCCTTTCTTTTCTCGGTCTTGGCTTCATTCTGCTCCCTTCCCGTCTAAGGCCCGTCTACGCCGCCTGGCTGAAAACCGCCCACTTGTTGGGCAGGATAATGACCGCACTACTTCTCACTCTGGCATACTACATGGTAGTCACACCTTCGGCACTCTTGAAGCGCCTGTTCGGCGGCCCCCCACTGCCTGCCGGCGAATCCAAAGAAAAGACGTCATCATACTGGGTGCCCCGTACTGAGAGCGCGCAACCCAGGGAGCGGTTCTTAAAAAGATATTAGGGAGAAAAACATGGCGAATCAATCCATTATCACCGAATTCTGGGAGTTTTTGAAGTTCAGGAAGCGCTATTGGTTGCTTCCTATTGTCATAATGCTCTTTTTGCTGAGTATGCTCATTGTCTTTACTGAAGGAAGCGCTGTTGCACCCTTTATATATGCACTTTTCTAAAAAAGGGGTCCTTGCTGAATTCAATGAAACACAATCTGGCCTTCGCTTTCGTCTACTATGACATGATCTCCCTCCTTAACGGACCCCCCGAGGATTTTTGACGCCAGGGGATCCTGGATCAGGTGCTGGATGGTTCTCTTGAGGGGTCTGGCACCATAGATCGGGTCAAAGCCGGAATCGGCAAGAAGCTCTTTGGCACTTTCTGTGAGTTCCAGAGATATCTTGTTGGCCTCAAGACGTTTGGCCAGGAGCCCGATCTGTATCCCCACAATTTCTTTGATTTCTTCGGGGCCAAGAGAGTTAAACATAACCGTTTCATCGATCCGGTTCAAGAATTCGGGCTTGAAAGTCGCGCGGAGCGCTTCCATCACGCGGTTTTCTACTTGAACGTTGCTTTTTACATCCAATTCCTGCATCCACTGGCTGCCCACATTGGAAGTCATGATGAGCACAGAGTTCTTGAAATCGACCGTGCGGCCCTTGCCATCCGTCATCCTGCCGTCATCCAGGATCTGGAGGAGGGCGTTAAAGACATCGGGATGGGCCTTTTCGATTTCGTCAAACAGGACTACTGAATAGGGGTGTCTTCTGACCGCCTCCGTCAGATAGCCTCCCTCATCGTATCCCACGTAACCGGGCGGGGCCCCTATGAGCCTGGCTACCGAATGCTTTTCCATATATTCCGACATGTCAATGCGCACCATATACTGCTCATCGTCAAAGAGAAACTCTGCCAAGGCCCTGGCAAGCTCTGTCTTGCCCACGCCAGTGGGACCCATGAATATAAATGATCCGATTGGCCTATTAGGGTCCTGAAGGCCGGAGCGGGCGCGTCTAACTGCGTTGGCCACGGCAATTATCCCCTTTTCCTGGCCGACCACCCGCAGGGACAACCGTTCCTCCATTTTCAACAGCTTCTCTCTTTCGCCCTCCATCATTCTTGAAACTGGTATCCCGGTCCATTTGGAAAGCACCTCCGCAATATCCTCGCTGTCCACCTCTTCCTTCAGCATCTTTTGATCAAACTGGAGTTCTTCAAGTGCCTTGTTTTTGTCATCAAGGTCTTTTTCGAGTTCGATCAGGGTTCCGTACTTGAGTTCAGCTGCCCTGGTCAGGTCTCCCTGACGTTCGGCCACCTGGGCCTCGGACCTGGTTGATTCAAGCTTTTCCTTGATTTCCCTTATCTTGGAGATTGTCTCTTTTTCCCTTTTCCAGTGGGCTGTCATGTCTTCTGTGAGGAGTTTCAGCTCGCCTAATTCACTTTCAAGCTTATCGAGTCGATCTTTGGATGCCGCATCTTTTTCTTTTTTCAGGGCCTCTTTCTCTATCTCGAGTTGAATGATCTTTCTCTGAATGCCGTCGATTTCAGACGGCATACTGTCGATCTCAATCCTTAACCTGGAAGTGGCCTCATCGATGAGATCAATGGCCTTATCCGGCAGGAACCGATCCGTGATATACCTGTGAGCTAGTGTTGCAGCGGCAACCAGGGCTGAATCCTTTATACGAACCCCGTGGTGCACCTCATATTTTTCCTTGAGGCCGCGCAGGATGGATATCGTGTCTTCGATTGTAGGCTCCTCAACCATCACCGGTTGAAAACGCCTTTCGAGAGCCGCGTCCTTTTCAATGTGTTTTCTATACTCATTGGTGGTGGTGGCACCCACGCACCTCAATTCGCCGCGAGCGAGGGCTGGCTTTAGCATGTTGGAGGCGTCCACAGCCCCTTCCGCAGCTCCGGCGCCGACAACGGTGTGCATTTCATCTATAAAGAGAATGATTTGCCCCTGGGCATCGGTCACTTCTTTGAGTACTGCCTTTAGCCTGTCTTCGAATTCGCCGCGGTATTTTGCGCCGGCTATGAGGGAACCGATATCTAACGCCACAACTCTCTTGTCCTTTAAGGTATCTGGCACATCTCCCTGTACAATTCGCTGAGCGAGGCCCTCTACTATCGCTGTCTTCCCCACACCGGGATCTCCGATCAACACCGGGTTGTTCTTGGTCCTTCTAGAAAGGACCTGGACAATCCTCCGGATTTCATCATCACGCCCGATTACAGGGTCCAGATCTCCCTTTGAGGCAATCGCGGTCAGGTCTTTACTGAATCTGTCGAGGGCCTGGTACTTGTCCTCGGGATTCTGGTCTGTGATCCTCTGCCCCCCCCTGATGTCCACCAGGGCCTTGAGGATCGAATCCCGCGTAACCCCGGCAGCGGCGAGGAGCTGCGCCGCAGCTCCTTTCTTATCCTCTGTCACGGCAAGCAAGATATGCTCAAGGCTAACGAATTCATCTTTCATTTGTTCGGCTTCTACAAAGGCCTTATCTAAGACCGCCTTTGACCGGAGAGAAACAGAGACCTCTCCAAAGCCTGCCCCGGAAACCCGTGGGATCTTCTCCAAAGAGGCTTCAATGGATTGAATGAGCGGGTCCCGGCCGGCCCCTATTTTTCCGAGCAAGGAAGGAATAACACCTTCCCTCTGCTCCAGGATGGACCTGACCAGATGCTCTGGCTCTACCTGTTGATGCCCGAATCTTTCGGCAATCTGTTGCGAAGCCTGGATGACTTCCTGTGCCTTCAATGTAAATTTGTCAAACCGCATATGTAATTCTCCTCCGACACTATTTTATCTTCCACGCAGGCCTCAGCATGCAAGAAGTCTTAGGGCAAAGTCGATTTGTGACTTTTCATTAACTCAGGGAATATGACCCGTTTATATTCGTGGACTTCTTGGGCGCTTACGCCAGCTTCCAGTAATCTGTTTAGATATTAGAGCTTCTGCCCTTCCATGGTCACTGAATCCTGTGTGATTCAGCCTCATATGTCTTTGAGCAAATATTACAAACTAAACAAAATTAAGTTCGGTTGAGGGAGATGTCAATACATTTGTTGGCTCTGAAGTGGATCCTGTATTCTTAACAACATGAGATATGAAAAAGGGCTTTTACTCGTTCCCAATTTTTGTTACTGTAAGATCCAAGAGGCCTTGGTAGGGGTTATTCCCTGATTTACCTATCGTTTGCTTGTGGAACATGGTCCCGCGCTGGTCTTAAGGGATAGGGCCTTCCGGCTTGGATTAACTATTATTTCAGGATATGGGCTATGAAACCATCTATTTTAAAGAAAAGCAATTTTGAGCTTATGCGGCTCTTGAAACGGGGAAAGGTTAGAGACGTCTACGACCTTGACGATCACCTGTTGATTGTGGCGAGCGATCGCATATCGGCGTTTGATGTGATAATGGAAGATCCTATTCCGGACAAGGGAAAGATACTGACGAGTATTTCTCTGTTCTGGTTCAAGGAGCTGGAACATATTGTGAAAAACCATCTGGTAAGCAGCGATCCGGCCAAGTATCCGGAGGTGTGCCAGAGATATGGTGACCAGCTGGAGGGCCGAAGCATGCTCGTCAAAAAAGCGACGCCACTGCCTGTTGAATGCATTGTCAGAGGATATTTGTCGGGGTCTGGCTGGAAGGAATATCAGGCAAATGGCAGCATCTGTGGGATTCCATTAGCCGAGGGTCTTAGAGAGTCTGATATGCTGCCCGAGCCCATATTTACACCTTCAACAAAGGCGGAAGACGGCATGCATGACGAAAACATTTCCTTTGAGACGGTAGTTGATATGCTTGGCCGAGAAACCGCAGAAGAGGTCAGGAGTCTTAGCCTACGTATTTATGAATTCGGGAGGAGACTAGCAGCTGAAAAGGGAATCATTGTGGCAGATACCAAATTTGAATTCGGTTTAGACGGTGCGAGACCTATTCTGATTGATGAAGTACTGACACCAGATTCGTCAAGATTCTGGCCCACGGACAAATACAGCCCCGGAGGTCCCCAAGAGAGTTTTGATAAACAGTTTTTGAGGGACTATCTGATCGAGATCAATTGGCCTAAGCGGCCCCCACCGCCAAAATTGCCTCTCGAAATCATCACAAAGACGAAAAGAAAGTATCTGGAAGCACTTGAGAATCTTACCGGGCATGGGCTCGATTAGCCAAAAATTGCCAGTTTTCTCTCTACAGGGCAGAACAACAATGAAACCGATCGTCTGCTTTATCGATGACTCCAGTTTTGAACATGATCTTGTCCAAAATGAGATCGCACCCCTTGCTCCCGGTCTTGAGTTTGTCCACGCGTACACATTTGATGAAGCCAAGGACAAGCTGGCTTCAAGAACTCCCGCACTGTTTCTCCTTGATCTGTGGGGCAAAGACGAGGACGTAAAGGAACCTTATATGTTCCCGAAGGAAGAACTCAAAAGGAGAGTGGCCGATTTCCCCAACGTGGAGTACGTCTATGAGGGATTTAATGATTTCAAAGGTGATGTTACCAATGAGTATCTCAAACGGCTATTTGCCATTGTAGATAGCTGGCGCTCTCTGTTCCAAGAGGTCTGTGACAGGATTGGTCAAAACAGCAAATATGGTCTTTCAAATCTTATGGGGGTTAGAAAGGATTACCCTGAGATTCCGGCGGTCTTCTATACACGGAAATCCTTGATCAGTGATGCTGTGGAGATGTTCAGGGCCGGATCCGACGGGCTGTTTATTAAACCCACTGGGAAAAACGACGCTGAGACGCGGCGCCTTACCAGAGAATACGCCCCCCATTTTACAGAAGAACTGATGCAGCTTATAGAGCGGGAGAGACATTTAGAATAGCCGCCCCCGGTCAGTATATTGGCCAAGAATCCCGTCTTTGAAGTCACATCCCTCGTCCCCCTTACAGAACGAATTATAGTCGACAACGTATAACCTGCAATCGAGCAAAAAACTTGCCTAACCATATCTTGACAAAGCTTTTTCTGATGCTTACCGTTTCGAGTAGTTTCTGAAAATCGCAGGATATAGCGCATCTGATAAGAAGTAAACCGAGGCCGGAGTCGGAGTCATGGAAGAAGACGCAACAGCAGTAAAGACCAGACGAGATTCTAAAGAGGGATTTGAAGACCTCCATGAAATAAAGGGGAACTCAGATGATCATGAGAAAAAAGAAATTCCTTTGGAGCAGATGACGAAAGCGGAACTGTCTGAAAAAGTAAAGGAACTACAGGGATTGACAGAGAAGAACTTTGATCTGTACATCCGCTCCCAGGCTGAAATTGAAAATTTGAAGAAGAGGTACCAGAAAGAGAAGCAGGAGCTGGCCAGGTTTTCAAACGAGTCCTTAATAAAACAATTGTTGACTGTGATGGACAACCTGGAAAAGGCCATAGAGCACTCACAGGATGAAAACTCATTGAATGTTCTCAGGGAAGGGGTGGAGCTAACACTCAAAGGCTTAAGAGACACATTGCAGAGGGAGGGACTGGAAGAGGTAAAGGCTGTCGATGAGTGCTTCGACCCCAATTTCCATGAGGCCGTCTCGGAGCGAGAGGACAAGTCCATAAAATCCGGTGTCGTACTCGATGAACTTCAAAAGGGGTATATTCTTAATCAGAGGCTTATCAGGCCCGCCAGGGTCATTGTAAGCAAGAGTACGGACCCGACATAATCATGATACGGGCAGCGTTGAGCCCCAAAGGGGCGTTATGAAAATCTATAAGTAATGGTGGTGGAACCAGGGAGGATAGGAAATGGCAAAAATAATAGGTATTGATCTCGGGACAACCAATTCCTGCGTCGCTGTCATGGAGGGCGGAGATCCTGTTGTAATAGCCAATAAAGAGGGAAGCAGGACTACACCTTCTATGGTGGCTTTCACGGACAGTGGAGAAAGGCTGGTGGGCCAGACTGCGAAAAGACAGGCGGTGACCAACCCAGAAAACACGGTTTTTGGGGTCAAGAGACTGATTGGCAGAAAATACGATTCGCCGGAGGTACAAAAGGATACTAAGGTCCTTCCTTACCAAATCACCAAAGCCTCCAACGGGGATGCCCACGTTTCCATTAAGGGGAAAGACTCCAGCCCGGCCGAAATATCCGCCATGGTGCTCCAAAAGATGAAAGAGACCGCTGAAGACTATCTGGGGGAGAAGGTTACGGAAGCAGTGATTACTGTCCCGGCGTACTTCAATGACAGCCAGAGGCAGGCAACAAAGGATGCCGGACGTATAGCCGGATTGAAAGTGGAGAGGATCATAAATGAGCCGACCGCCGCATCCTTGGCCTTTGGGCAGGACAAACAGGGAGATCGAAAAATTGCTGTGTTTGATTTGGGCGGCGGCACTTTTGATATATCCGTCTTGGAGATCGGAGAAGGTGTTTTTGAGGTCAAGTCGACTAATGGTGATACCCATTTGGGTGGAGAGGATTTTGACCTTCGGATTGTCGACTATTTGGCTGATGAATTCAGAAAGGACCAGGGCATCGATCTTAGAAATGATAAAATGGCCCTCCAGAGGCTAAAAGAAGGAGCGGAAAAGGCTAAGATAGAGTTGTCCGGCTCCATGGAGACAGATGTTAATCTCCCCTTTATTACCGCGGACGCGAGCGGTCCCAAGCACCTGAATATCAAATTGACACGTGCCAAACTGGAAGCGCTGGTCGATGATCTGATTGGAAGAGTGGTGAGCCCCTGCAACACCGCATTGCGGGATTCCGGCCTCAAGGCAGATGAGATCGACGAAGTCATCTTGGTGGGTGGGATGACCAGGATGCCCAGAGTCCAGGATAAGGTGAAAGATATCTTTGGCAGGGAGCCTAACAAGGGCGTTAATCCAGATGAAGTAGTGGCCGTTGGTGCGGCCATTCAGGGGGGAGTATTAGGGGGCGATGTCAAGGACGTACTACTCCTGGATGTTACACCTCTGTCCCTGGGTATTGAGACCCTCGGGGGTGTGTTTACCAAACTGATCGAAAAGAACACTACTATTCCCACGAAGAAAAGTCAGATTTTTTCAACCGCGGCCGATAATCAGCCCGCTGTTGAGATCCATGTGCTCCAGGGAGAGCGTGAAATGGCGGCCGGGAATAAGACCCTCGGGAGGTTTCAACTCGTTGGTATCCCGCCCGCGCCCAGGGGGATCCCTCAGGTTGAGGTAACCTTTGATATTGACGCGAACGGAATCGTTCATGTCTCTGCCAAGGACATGGGCACAGGAAAAGAACAATCAATTGAAATCACTGCTTCAAGTGGTTTGAGTGAAGAAGAGATTCAAAATCTGGTCAAAGATGCGGAAATGCACGCGGACGAAGACAAAAAGAAGCGCGAACTGGTGGACGCCAGGAATATGGCCGACTCCATGATCTATACAACTGAGAAGTCCGTTAAGGAGGCGGGAGAGAATCTGGATGAAACTACAAAATCAGGGATAGACCATGCCATAGAGAATCTGAAAAAGGCCATGGAAGGGGATAATACAGAGGAGATTAAAAGGCTTACTGATGAACTGACCCAGGCGTCTCACAAACTGGCCGAAGCCATGTATGCCCAGGCAAGCCAGCAGCAGGCCCAGGCCGGAGGGGGAGCGGCCGGTGGCGAACCCGATTCAGGTCCCCCAAAAGATGAAGAAGTGGTGGACGCCGATTTCGAGGAGGTCCAGAAGTGATAGCAAAGGTCTTGTGGCGGAAAAAGGCTATCCCGGCCGTAATGGCTGGGATAGCCTTTTTTTTGATGAGCTGTCAGCCCAAGATTGCCCCGAAAGGTAAGATCAAAGAGGAAGAATCCGCGCTGGTCTTGCACCGTACGGCAGAGACGCATTCTAAGGCCAATCAATACGAAAAGGCACTTGGATTCTTCAAGAGGGTCCATGAAGAGTATCCAAGGTACACTAAGCTGGCTGAGGTGCGATATCAGATCGCAAGAAACTCTTATCTTTTGGGTGAGCATGAAAATTCCGGGGAGTGTATCCTCGAGTGGATTGAGGAGTATCCCCGGCATTCCTTAAATCCGGAAGCCCTGATTCTGGCCGGCGAGAATTTCAAGGCCCTTGGAGATGATCTTCAGGCGTTTTACTGGTGGCTTAAGGCCGAGGATGAATATACCCGTAACCCTCAAATCCAAAAAGAACTCAAGAACAGGATCGAGGAGCTGATAGAAAGCGGAGGGATTGAAAAGCTCGAATTATATGCAGAATATGCCATAGGAAGCGATCATGCCCCAAGAATCTACCACAGGATGGCCTCACTCCTGATGGAAAATAATGAGCCGGAGAAGGCTAAAAAGGCGCTCATACGATTAATTGAATCCGCTCCGGACCAGTCCTGGGTCTCAAAAGGAAGGCAACTCCTTGCGAGTATCCAAAAGGGGACTTCCGTAAGGCCTGGGGTGGTGGGTTGCTTGCTGCCCCTGAGTGGACCTTTTGCAATTTATGGCCAGGAGGTCCTGAATGGGATTCAACTTGGAATGGGACTATTTGGCGAAACTGGTGATGGTATTGCACTGGAGTTGGTGATCAGAGATACCAAAGGGACGGCGGAGCAGACAGTAGACGCTCTGGAAGATATGGTGAAAAATGAGAGAGTTATGGCCGTGATTGGCCCGCTTTCAAGCAGGACGGCTGTTGTGGCGGCGCAGAAGGCCCAGACACTGGGCGTGCCGATGATTACCCTCACACAGAGGGAGGGGATCGTGGAAGAGGGTCCCATGATCCTTCGCAACTTCTTGACGCCTTCACGGGAAGTAAAGAGACTTGTAGACGCAGCAGTGACTGAAATGGGTATGAAAAGATTTGGCATACTATATCCGGACAATCCCTACGGACAACACCTAATGAACCTTTTCTGGGACAGCCTGGAGGAAATGGGTGGAATCGTAACGGCATTGGAGTCCTATGATCCCGACAGTACCGACTTTGCCAATCAGATTAAGAAGATGACGGGGCTGTTTTATCCTAGACCGGAATCGATGGTCGAAAGGCTCAAGGAGATGACAACACCCGAAGAAGAGGAAAGCGAAACGGATTTGGAGGAGCCCGAACCGATCATAGATTTTGACGCCGTTTTTATACCGGATAACTACCAGAGAGTGGCTATGATTGCCCCCCAGTTGGTCTATTATGATGTGGTTGGCATTCTATTGATGGGGACAAGCCTCTGGCAATCTCCTCAACTGATAGATCTGGCAAGAGATTATGTCCAGGGTGCCGTCTTTTCTTCAGGTTTTTTTGAAAGATCGGGAGAACCTGGTATTCATGACTTCGTTGAAAGCTATAGAGCGAATTTTGACTGTGCCCCCGGGGTTCTGGCCGCTACCGGCTATGATACAATCAGGCTACTCAAGAATGCGATAAAGAAGAGAGGTGTATATACGAGGAAGGATCTCCAGACGGCACTACTTCAGTCTCCGGAATTCCAGGGTGTTACCGGGACGTCTCTTGTTGACCTAAACGGGGATATTAGAAAGGAACCACTTCTGATGACGATATCAGGCAGGTATATGACTGTGCTTTACTGACCGATCGGGCAACATAGTCAGTTCCTGAACCATTGTATTTCCCCTCTTTCACATGTTCACCATCGCCCTTTTGCTCTTCTCCCAATATCCGTGGGATTTTCTGCCAGCTAATTGTATGCGCTAAGACCCTGCCGTGTTCGTTTTTTTCTAAACAGAATGCTATATACTTTGCGGTCCTCCAGCTTATGCATCGCCCTGATGACCTTCTGGCAATTTGTCCAAATCGGCCTATGCCAAGGCATGATACAGACCGTCCCGAAAAGTGATTCAATCTTGAAAAGGTAAACCGCATTGACAGGGTTTTCTAAAGAGAAGATAATTACAAGTTTAATTTTACTTTTCCAAAGCGTGAGGTTCATGGCATGTCCGATCTTCCTTTAATAGGCGTTACCATGGGGGATCCAGCGGGAGTTGGGCCGGAGATACTTATAAAGGCCTTGGCTGAAAGGGCCATCTATGATTTTTGTAGGCCTTTAATCTTGGGGCACCCTGAGGTCCTTCTTGACGCCATGAATAGGGCTTCTCACAAAATGTCGTTTAATATGGTCGCAAGTCCTTCTGACGTAATGGCCATCCCCGGTACATTGGATATCATGTCCATATGCGAGTTGGAGGCCAAAGCCCTTCAACCGGGAAGACCCACCGTTGATGGCGGCAGGGCAATGGTGGAATACATAATTCGGGCCGTGGAGATGACCAAGAATGGAGTGCTTGGGGCAATGGTGACCTGCCCGATCAACAAGGCCCTTATGCAAAGGGCAGGGTACCATTATGAAGGACACACTCAACTGATATCACATCTGACAGACACGCCGAATTATGTGATGATGTTGGCCGGCAAAAGTCTTCGTGTTTCCTTGGTGACCATCCATTGCGCCCTTAAAGAAGTTCCCAGAATTCTGGATATGGGGATGGTCTTAAAGACGATCACTATCACGGCCGAGGCTCTTCGAACGGACTTCGGGTTTGAACAGCCCCGTCTAGTGGTTGCAGCCCTGAATCCCCACGCTGGCGAGGCAGGCCTGTTTGGAACAGAAGAAGAAGAGATAATACGACCCGCGATCAGCAAGGCCAGAGATAAAGGATATCATGTAGTTGGGCCGCTCGCTCCTGATACCCTGTTTCATAAGGCGGTCTCGGGTCAATTTGATGCGGTTGTGGCCATGTATCACGATCAGGGACTCATTCCTCTCAAGCTTCTGCACTTCTCTGACGGTGTGAATGTCACGTTGGGTCTTCCCATTGTAAGGACTTCAGTGGACCATGGCACGGCCTATGACATTGCCGGGACCGGTCAGGCCGATGCATCAAGCCTCAAGGCAGCGATCAGAATGGCCGCCACCATGGTCAGGAATAGAAAGTCGAGGGTGGAGGAGAATCATTTACATGACGACTGAATATATAAAAATCAGAGGCTCTAGACAGCACAATCTCAAGAATATTTCTCTGGATATTCCCAGGAATCGGCTTGTTGTCATCACAGGTTTATCCGGTTCCGGCAAGTCTTCACTCGCCTTTGATACCATATATGCTGAAGGCCAGCGCAGATATGTTGAGTCATTATCAGCATATGCTCGGCAATTCCTCGAACAAATGGACAAGCCTGACGCAGACTCCATTGAAGGGTTATCTCCCGCCATATCCATCGAGCAGCGGACTTCAAGCAAGAACCCTCGCTCTACCGTTGGGACAGTTACAGAGATACATGACTATTTGAGAATTCTATTCGCCAGAATAGGGCAACCACACTGCCCGCAATGCGGGTTGAAGATTACTTCCCAGACTACTCAACAAATTGTGGATCAGATCATGGAACTAAAGGAGGGTACCAGGATACAGATTCTGGCACCCCTGGTTGAGGGACGAAAGGGTGAGTACATCAAGCTCCTCCAGAAGCTTAGGAAGGACGGGTTTACCAGGGTCAAAATAGACGGCCGGATTACGATGTTGGATGAAGAAATCGTACTGGATAAAAACAAGAAACATGTGATCAGCGTGGTGGTGGATAGGCTGGTCATCAAGAAGGGCATCCAGCGCCGGCTTACCGACTCAATGGAACTTACCCTGTCAATTTCAGACGGTAAAGCAGCCCTTGATTTCGCAAGGTCAAAGGATGGAGAGGTCTTCTTCAGCCAAAAAGCGGCCTGTCCACAATGTGGACTCAGTGTTCCTGAGCTTACTCCCCAGATGTTCTCCTTTAACAACCCCCAGGGTGCATGTCCCGAGTGCAGCGGTTTGGGCACAAGGAGGTATTTTGATCCCGAATTGATCGTTCCGGACCCTGACCTTTCTCTGAGAGAAGGCGCCATCGCGCCGTGGGCCAACCGTCACTCCGTGTATTTTCAGCAGATGTTGGACTCGCTGTGCCAGCATTACGAGATTGATGTTTACGCACCGTTCAAAGAGATTCCAAAAGAGATTCAAGAGGCCTTTCTGTACGGTTCAGGGCAGACTGAGATCAAATTCCATTTTGAGAGGGATGACCGAAGGTATTTTCATTCTCGCGCTTTTGAAGGGGTTATCCCAAATCTGGAAAGGCGATATCATGAGTCGGACTCCTACCAGGTTCGGGAAGAAATTGAGAATTATATGAGTATCAGGCCCTGTCCCTCTTGTGGAGGGGCCAGGCTGAAGCCTATCAGCCTGGGAGTTCAAGTAGGAAAAATGGCCATCCATGAAATCACGGCACTGTCGATTGAGAAGGCCTTTATGTTTTTTCGAGACCTAAGATTAGGCCCCAAGGAGAAGACAATTGCTCAGAGAGTCCTAAAGGAAATAAGAGATCGCCTCGGATTCTTAAGGAGCGTAGGGCTTGATTATTTAGCCATTGATCGTTCATCCGGAAGTCTTTCAGGAGGCGAAGATCAACGGATCAGGCTTGCCACGCAGATCAGCTCGGGCTTGGCCGGGGTCCTTTATGTCTTAGACGAGCCCAGCATAGGCCTGCACCAGCGTGACAATCTACGTTTATTAAAGAATTTAAAACACTTGAAGGATCTGGGTAATACTGTCCTCGTGGTAGAGCATGATCCTGAAACCATAATGTCGGCCGACCAGGTAGTTGATATGGGGCCAGGTGCCGGCCTGAACGGAGGTCATGTTGTTTTCCAGGGTACGCCCGAGGAATTGGTCTTGGACGGTGGCTCCCTGACGGGCCAGTATTTAGCGGGGCAGCGAACCATTCTTGTGCCTGCTTCGAGAAGAAAAGGGAACGGCAAAGAAATCGTGATTAAGGGTGCAAGAGAAAACAATCTGAAAGAGATATCGATAAAGATACCATTGGGCACCTTCACTTGCGTTACGGGTGTCTCCGGTTCCGGCAAGAGCAGCCTGATCAACGGCATCCTCTACCCTGCCCTTTCTCAAAAGCTTTACCGTTCCAAGGCAAGGGTCGGTCGTGTAGAATCCGTCAAGGGTATCCACCACATTGACAAGGTAGTCAACATTGACCAGAGCCCCATAGGCAGGACACCCAGATCCAACCCCGCCACATACACAGGTGGATTCACCTACATTCGCGAACTGTTTTCCATGCTGCCCGAATCCAGGGTGAGGGGATACAAGCCCGGGAGGTTCAGTTTCAACGTAAAGGGAGGAAGATGCGAGGCATGCAAGGGTGATGGCATCATAAAGATAGAGATGCATTTTCTTCCGGACGTATATGTTGCCTGCGAGGCATGCAATGGGCTTCGATATAATCGAGACACATTAGACATAAAATACAAAGGGTATAACATTGCGGATATCCTTTCTATGACTGTGAACCAGGCCTTCGGCTTTTTTGAGAATGTCCCAAGCATCAAAAACAAATTAAAGACGCTCCTTGACGTGGGTCTGGGCTATATCAAACTGGGGCAGCAGGCCACCACACTTTCCGGCGGCGAGGCGCAGAGGATAAAACTGTCCAAAGAACTCAGCAAAAAAAATACGGGAAGGACATTATATCTGCTCGATGAACCTACCACAGGGCTTCATTTTGACGACATCAAAAAACTTCTCCATGTCCTGGATCATCTTGTGGAGCTCAACAACACGGTAGTGGTTATAGAGCACAACTTGGACGTGATCAAGACAGGTGATTATATTATTGATCTTGGTCCGGAAGGAGGAGAAAAAGGGGGCTTCGTTGTCGGGGCAGGAACACCCGAAGAGATTGCGGGAATCGAGAATTCCTACACAGGTCAATTCCTGAAAGGGAAGCTGGGGGCTCATGGTCGATAGGATCCTTAGGATGAAGACCTTGGCCCGTGTTACGCACCAGGGAGCGGATACAAAAAGGTGAATTCTTGAAAACTCCGCCTATATCCTGCCCAAGGTCCATGTGGTCTTTCTTTCTTATTCTCTATGACAACGAAAAAAACAAAGAGACAGGTCTCAATTTCAGAAGAAGTCTCAAACCAACGTCACAGTTACTGCATTTTCTATAAATCGCTTGTCATGCCATATAAAATGAGATATAATTTTTGTTTACCTTTAAGACGGGCGGCTCAAGTTTTTTTAACAGGGGGTCGGACCACCCTGCCGGCCATGTTTCTAAGACCAGTCCGTCACCTAAACACATCGATTTTCAAGGAGACTCCCAAATGGCGAGGGTGTGTGAAATCTGTGGCAAAAGGCCTGTAGTAGGCAACAATGTCAGTCACGCTCATAATAAGACTAAGAGACGCTGGTATCCCAATCTGCAGAAGGTGAGGTGTCTTGACAATGGTCAGGCAAGAAAGATGAAGGTATGCACGAGCTGCATCAGATCCGGCAAGGTTGTAAAGCCTTAGCTTCCTGGTGTGGTGTCCCTCCTCTTGGGCCCGATCTTCAATCATCGGCCACCAGAGAACCCCAAGATACCTCATAGCCTTTCCACAATAAGTACGTTTCTTACTTTCTTGATGGCCCCCATTATATGATGAAGCTGTGTGTAGTTCTCTAGCTCGAGAGTAAAGTAGGAAACGCCTTTGTTGTCCATGGTGGTCCTTACATCGGCAGCCACTATATTGGCCTCATTTTGGGTAATGATGGCGCTGACATCGGCCAGAAGGCCCTTCCTCTCCTCGCTTGTAACTCTCAGTTTCGCGATATATACGTCCTCGCTTGATGTCTCCCAATATACCTCCACCAATCTCTCAGGATCAGCGTTCTTGACGTGTTTGCACCTTTTGTGGTGAATAGTGATGCCACGGCCCCGGGTCATAAAACCGATGACCCGCTCCCCCGGTAGGGGATGACAACAATTGGCGAAGCGGATCAGCATGTCGCTTATGCCCTCAACTTTTATGCCGTGGCCCGGCTTTCGGCGTTTTATCCTGTCAACCATTTTGCCGACAAGACCGGGGGGCTTTTCGACTTTGATACCCAGCTTTGGTTTAAGGAGCCCAATTACTCGCTGTGGCGAAACCTTACCGTATCCTATATTGGCTATCAAATCTTCCGCCGAATGGAAAGACAGTTCCTTTGCGACGGCCGAGAGCTGTTTGTTCTTCATAATATTGGTTAGTGTCAGGTGATTCTGAACCAGGGCCTTTTCCAGGATATCCTTGCCTAAGTTGCAGCTTTCCTCTCTTCCCTGGTTTCTTATCCAGTTTCTGATCTTGGTTTTTGCCCTAGGCGTTTTCACAAATTCCAGCCAGTCTTTTCTTGGATGCTGTCTTGGAGATGTTATGATTTCAACGATATTTCCATTTTTCAATTGATATCGCAGAGGAACCATTTTCCCGTTGACTTTAGCCCCAGAACACTTTTCCCCCACCTCTGAATGGATGGCATACGCAAAATCAACTGGTGTCGCACCTTTTGGGAATTTTTTGACCTCCCCTTCTGGCGTAAACACATAGACCTCATCCGGAAAAAGGTCCATCCTGACGGTCTCCAGAAACTCCACCGGGTCCTTCAGATTCTTCTGCCATTCCAGGAGTTGCCTGAGCCATGCAAACTGTTTTTCATCGGTCTCGTTCGAAAGTGATCCCTCCTTGTATTTCCAGTGGGCAGCAATACCCTCTTCAGAGACTTTATGCATTTCCCATGTCCTGAGTTGCACTTCAACTCTCTCTCCTACGGGACCGATTACAGTGGTGTGAAGCGACTGATACATGTTAGCCTTTGGGACTGAAATATAATCCTTGAACCTCCCTTGAACCGGCTTCCAGAGAGAATGGATGAGTCCAACAGCCTCATAGCATTCTTTAAGAGAATTGACGATGACCCGGAATCCAAGAATATCGTAGACCTGATGGACTGTTAGGTTCTGGTCCATCATCTTCTTGTAGATGCTGTAAAAGCTCTTGGGTCTGCCTTTGATAGTGGCCTTGATCCCGAATTCCGTCAGCTTTTCTGAAAGCAGTTCCTTAAATTCCTTGATGAATTTCTCTTTCTCACCTCTTCTCTGGGCAATTTCAGTCTTGATCTTCTCGTAAATAACCGGTTCAAGATAATACAGACAGAGATCCTCCAGGTTTGATTTGATCCAGTAAATGCCCATCCTGCCGGCTAACGGCGCATAAATATCTCTTGTCTCGGTGGCAATGAGCCTCTGTTTTTCAGGGGGCTGGAAACCGAGTGTCCTCATATTATGCAGCCTATCGGCCAGCTTGACCAAGATTACGCGAATATCAGAGGACATGGCGAGAATCATCTTTCGTATATTTTCGGCTTGGCGTAACTTGTAGCTGGCAAACTGCATTTTACTGATCTTTGTGACCCCGTCGACGATACTGGCCGTTTCCTTTCCAAAAAGCTGCGTTATTTCATCCAGCTCGGCATCGGTGTCTTCAAGGGTATCGTGGAGGAGTCCGGCCACAATGCAGATGACATCCATCTTCATTTGAGCGAGAATGTAGGCGGCCTCTAAAGAATGAGAGAGATAAGGTTCCCCCGAAAGGCGTATCTGGCCCTGGTGGACCTTGGCCGAATAGACATAGGCCTTTTCCACCAGTTCAATGTTTGCTTTTGGGTGATAGCTGAGGATCTGAGATGTGATGTCATTCAAGCGAATCATAGAGGTCTTTCACTGTCTTCCTGACGATGGTTGAGGTGTCCCTGACAGGAACAACGGTGCTCTTTGATTCGGAGCGTAGCTTTATTTCCACCTGGCCGTTCTTGAGACCCCGGTGCCCTATTGTCACGCGTACCGGGATTCCAAGAAGGTCAGCGTCTTTGAACTTGACGCCCGCACGCTCATCCCTGTCATCAAGGATAACGTCAACATTGTGCTGCAATAGCTCGGAATACACCTTTTCTGCTGTTTCAACGACATGGCCTTCATGCATCTGGAGCGGTAGGACGGTCACTTCAAAGGGAGAGACAGGAATAGGGAAGACAATGCCGTCCTTGTCGTGGTTTTGCTCTATGGCTGCCGCCAGGGTCCTCCCAACCCCTATGCCGTAACATCCCATTACGATCTGTATTTCCTTTGCGTGTTCGTCAAGAAACACCGCCTTCAGGGACTGGCTGTATTTTGTTCCCAACTTGAAAATATGCCCCGTTTCGATACCCCTACCGAATCGTATCTCCCCGCCGCATCTGGGACATGAATCCAAAGGAGTGATCGTCCGTAAATCACCAAAGCCATTTGCCTTGAAGTCTCTGTCCAGATTTACGTTCTTGAGATGCAGGTCCCTTCTGTTCCCACCTGTGACCGAATCTGTCATGTGCTTGATCGCCTGATCTGCCAACACTTTGAGTTTAAGACCCACCGGTCCGGCAAAACCCATCGGAGCACCCGTAACCTTCGCCACTAGGTCAGCATCGGCCAGTTCAACGTTTTGAACGCCTAAGAATCTCTTGAGCTTTGCCTCGTTCAATTCATGATCACCTCTAACAAGCACGGCTAAGACTTGTTCGTCTGCCACCAAGACAAGCGTCTTGATCAGTCGATCCGGAGAAACAGACAGGAAGGATGTCACCTCCTCTACCGTTCTTGCGCCGGGAGTATCAACCTCTTCCAGAGGAAGCATGGCGTCCCTGCCGTATTGAGGGGCATTGTCTGGCTGCTTAATTTCCGCCCTCTCAAGGTTGGCAGCATAATTGCAGTTTATGCAGTTTATCATTTGATCCTCGCCTGTATCGGCTAATACCATGAACTCGTGCGAATAACTCCCACCAATAGTACCGGTGTCGGCTTCGACTGCCCTGAATTTGAGGCCGCACCTCCTGAAGATCCTGTTGTAGGTCTCATACATGACCTCATAGCTGTGGTTGGCCCCATCTTCGTCCACATCAAAGCTATATGAGTCCTTCATTATGAACTCACGTGCCCGCATGAGGCCGAATCTGGGCCGTATTTCATCTCTGAACTTCGTCTGAATCTGGTAAAAATTTATGGGCATCTGTTTGTATGAGTGGATCTCCTTTCTCACAAAATCGGTGATGACTTCCTCGTGGGTTGGGCCAAGACAGGCGTCACGGTTGTGTCGGTCTTTGAACTTCAAGAGTTCCCTGCCATAATAATTCCATCTTCCACTTTCCTGCCACAGCTCCCCTGGCTGGACAGCCGGCATCAGGATTTCTACTGCACCGGCCCTGTTCATCTCTTCCCTGATGATATTCTCCACTTTCTTGATGGATTTCAGGCCTCCCGGGAGATAGGTATAAACACCGGTTGTCAGTTTTCTGATCATGCCCGCCCTCAGCATTAGCTGGTGGCTGATAACCTCCGCCTCAGATGGTACTTCCCTGAACGTGGGTATGAAAAACCTGGAATATCGCATGGGAATTAGTGACTCCTTTTCTTGCCGATTGAGTTGTTGAGTTGAAAGACGCCCAATAGGGGATACTGGCCCGTACAAAAGGACCATTCCAGACGGCGCTACTTGACCATCTTCTCCACCTCATTGATCAGCACCTCTGCCAGTTCAAATTCCGGGACTTTCCTTATAACCTTGCCCTCTCTAAAAAGGATGCCCTGACCACGGCCCCCTGCTATCCCGACATCGGCCTCCTTGGCTTCTCCAGGGCCATTTACGATGCAGCCCATTATGGCGACTTTCGGGGAGGCCTTGATCCCGGATAAGGCTGATTCCACTTTTTCTACAAGTCGAAAAAGGTCTATTTCACACCGACCGCAGGTGGGACAGGATATTATTTCGGGCCCCCTGTGTCTGAGGTTCAGGGCCCTTAGAATCTCAAAGGCCACCCTGATCTCGTCTACAGGATCCCTGGCCAGCGAGACGCGAAAGGTGTCGCCTATGCCTTGGGACAAGAGATAACCTATGCCAATGGCGCTCTTCACCGTTCCCGATATGAGAGTACCGGCTTCTGTCACCCCCAGATGAAGTGGGTAATCCACTTCCCGGCTCAAAAGCTCAAAGGCCCTGATGGTGTCTATTACGTTCGAGGATTTCAGTGATATCTTGATAAGATCAAATCCAAGACTCTCGAAGAGGGTTACATGGTGCATGGCGCTTTCCACCATGGCCTCCGGTGAGGGATGGCCGTGTTTATCGAGAATATCTTTGTGCAAGGATCCCGCATTGACACCGATTCGAATCGGCACCTTAAGGCCGGAAGCGGCCTTTACGACACTGGCGACCGCCCTCCGACCGCCGATATTGCCGGGATTTATTCTCAAGCCGTCCGCACCGGCGTCAAGGGCGGCTAAGGCAAGACGGTGATCAAAGTGAATATCCGCAATCAGCGGGATGTTTATCTTTGATTTGATTTCCTTGAAAGCGGCTACGGCGACACTGTCCGGTACCGCTACACGAACGATATCGCACCCGGCCCCGGAAAGGCGGTTGATTTGATCAACTGTTGAAGACACATCCCGGGTGTCCGTATTTGTCATAGACTGAACTGCAATAGGCGCCTCTCCGCCTATGGGGACGTGACCAATGTGAATTTTCCGAGTTGTTTTCCTTTTCGCTGGTATGGCCATGGTACTTTCAAAGTATAATGAGTCGAATGGTTCGGCTGTAAGGCGTTCTGGTAGGGGCTTGCGTCATGGGGCAGGGCGGCGGGTAATACGCATTGCCTGTAGCACAGGCCGATATGGGACGCTAATACAAAAACATCGGCTTGCCACTTACATGCATTACCTTGGGCCGATACTCTTCCACGTCATAAAGCTCCCGTACGTCCACCCTTTTCTGCCCTGTAGTGACGGTGCTCAGGGGTATGTCGTTGTATGTTCCCCGGCTTAAGGCTACAAGACGTCCAAAAGTATCCTTTAAAAAGAGGTCAATTGTCATGTTGGCATAATTGACGGCTACCATGAGATCCAGG
>JAXHTA010000030.1:0-15468 GCA_034190285.1 Thermodesulfobacteriota bacterium
TTTCCATTTTGATACCCCGTAGCTTGCTGCGGGGTAGTTCATTTAGCCAGGGGGCGTTGAACGTGCGGCGTAAGAATTTATGTTGCGGCCTTTAAAAAAGAGACCCACATGGCCCTTTTGTATTCCCGGACTTTTTGAGAACTTACTTAGCCTACACCTAAACAACCTGAATAGCTGCATTATTCAACCATCTGATACAATAAGGCCCATGTCCTGGGACCAACAATCCCGTCTGCCGTCAAACCGAAGTCTGCCTGGAATTCTGTAACTTTATTAAAGGTATGCTGGCCGAAGAATCCTGTGGGTTGTACTATGTATCCAAGCTCATTTAGTGTCTCTTGAACCCTCAGGACATCCGGGGAACTCATCCCTTTCACCAAATTCAGATTCCCTGCATTGTGCGGGAAGACCCAGGAGACTTCCCGGTCCCAATGTGTCAGAACAAAGTCTCGAGTAACGGGCTGGTCCCTTTCTTCTGTGTCCAGGGCAATGGCGCCGCCGGGAGTTACTTGACGGATCAAGAGATAGCCGGGGTGGAATGGCAGGAAAGAGGTTTGGGAATTGGACAGACTCACCCGAAACGGCCGTTTGAGCATGGCGTAGTGTTCGGCTTTTAGATTAAAGGAAATTAGGCCCGTATATATCCCACCTCTGTCAAGGCCGTTCCGCCCCGTCTCTTCGTTGAAAAGTCTGAAAAGTCCGGCAAGACTGTTATGCTCGTCCAAAAACAGACTTGAGGCCTTCCTTTTGTGGGCAACAGGTGTTGGTGAGACATTCCTGGCCCCTGCCAACGAGATTTCCTGCTCATGGGTGGACAAACCAAACATGAGCTTTCTGATCTTCCATCCGGCAAGACACGCGACAATAAGCAACAAGAACACAAGCACTGTGAGCGGTTTTACTCTCATTCCGGACCACGCCACTACCGGATTTTCAGTGCCTGTCTTCCCACGAATATCTTCAACAGCCTTTGAGACCATTCCCTTGGATACAACATATCTTTCCCCGGCGTATGCAATTAGGAGCGCTCGATCACAAACAGCATTGATTCGTCTCGGGTTTCCCTTAGAGTAAGCATAGATCTTCTCGAAGGCCCCGCTAGTGAATCTGAGGTCCGCGCCGCCTCCCGCCACCACAAGACGATGTTCTACATAGCCCTTTATATGTTTGCGGTCCAGAGGCCTTAGGTCATATCGAACCGTGATGCGTTCATCAAGTTGTTTCAGGGATGGGCTGGTCAAAAGCTCTTTCAATTCAGATTGACCCACAAGCACAATCTGAATGAGTTTCTCTTTTTCCGTCTCAAGATTAGAGAGCATTCGTATTTGCTCAAGGACTGCATGCGATAGGTTTTGAGCTTCATCTATTAACAGGACCGCGTTGCCGCCACTGCTAAAGGTCTTGAGAAGGAAATGATTGAGGGCGTCAATGTGGTCATTTTTGCTGGTGGCCGCCGGATCCATCTGGATGCCGAACTCCTGATTGGTGGTCTTTAGCAGTTCCCTGTCTGAAATGGACGGATTAAACACCAGGGCGGTCTTCGTGGAGCCGTCCAGATGGTTCAGGAAGGCGCGGCAAAGGGTTGTCTTACCCGTGCCGATACCGCCTGTTATGGCGATGAAGCCCTTCCTCTCATTAATACCGTAGAGAAGATGATCTAGGGCCTCCTTGTGAAACGGGCTCAAAAAGAGGTATCGTGGATCGGGCGTTAGATTGAAAGGGCTTTCTTTAAAGCCAAAAAAGGAGGTGTACATGGTCTATTGAGTCTATTGTCTGAATTCATAATCTATTGTTTGCGATTCACCTTTGCGAGTCAACTGTAATGAGACGCGGGACCCTGATTTCAGGTCTTCATACAAGGAAAGGACATCGTCGGGGCTGACTATTGGCCGTCCGTTTATACCCTGGACGATGTCTCCGTTCCTCAGGCCCAATTTGGCAAAGATAGAGCCTGACATAATCCGGCTGATGGCCAGGCCGTCCGCCTTGCCGGCCTTAAGATGAGGTCGAATAACCGCCTGGGACAGAAGCTTATTGACATCTGAAAGGGATGCTTCAAGGTCCGAGAGGTTGAGCATAATGACTGCGTTGGTCCCGAGGGTGCCTGGGGGGGAAAAGCCCTTTGCAGCTTCGGAAAGGGAGGGTTCTTTCATTGTGAGTATTTCGTCTCCACCCCCGACTCCAAGGATCACCTTCCCCCTCAAAATCATTTTGACAATGGCTTCCTGGACTCTATCTCCCTCCTTGTATAGACCCTGCTTCCTCTTATCGGTTTCCACAATAACGGCACGAGCGCTTTTTCGGCTGCCTGTTACCGTACCCAAAAGGGCAATTCTGAGAGAAGTGGGTTCAAGGTATTCAATGTCTTCCGCCTGCATCTCTTCCGCCCCGGCCTCTTCAGAGGCCCCTTCAATAGAACCGAATATGTTTCTTTCTTCGATAACCCGGAAGTCCTTTATAGGTGATCTTTCACGCAATGAATTATCGGGATTTTGCTGCACAACTATCTCTTCAGTTGTGTCGACCTGCATCAGCTCAGAACGGACGATTCCATAAAATATATCCACGCCGATATAGATGATTACAGATAGCGCAAATAGATTGAATGTAGTGTAGTAAAGCCTGGTCATTGGGACTCCGCTCCGAAAAAGGACTGCGTCAAACTCAACTCCGCTGGTCGAGATCATTGATTAGGTTAAAGGAGCTTGAATTCAGGATCCGTTAGAGTTCCCTGAATAGAAAAACGGAGACCTCCTTTCTTCAGGAGTCGCTCTATAAAGGGATTGCTACCGAGAGCGCCTTTGAGGCCTCCCGCAAAGGACGCCAAAGGCTCAATCATACCCATTATGTCAAGGTCGCTCTCAAAAAATTCCTTTTTTAGACCAATGCTCCCCGATAGTGTGCCTTTGATATCTCGTCCCTTTAGTTCTACACGTGAGAGGGCTAACTCTTGTTTTTCAAGTGCCAGCCTGATCAAGAGTTCGCTAAAGTCGATAGACCCAAGGGTCAAGACCGGCAGAACCAGGTCGAATTTGCCGTCTGCAATCCGTACATTGGCCTCGCCTGTTCCCTCTGCAAACAGGTTGGATTGCCCCGTGTACATAACACTGCCTTCCATGGTTCCCTTGATACTGCGGCCAATGAGAGCGGTGAGGAAGTCATAATGATCAATACTAATATCCTTCAACTTCACTGATGCCGTGAAAGGCGCTTTCATGGTCTCTTTAGCAAAAATGAAAGATCCCCTAAGAGCACCGTCATAGGCGAGGCAGTCAAAATAGTATCCGGGTCTCCCTTGCAGGAATGACCATATCATAGGCCTGACTAATAGACTTTCCGCTTTGAACAGATTTGTATCAGGGGTCTTTTTAGAAGCGAATTCTGCCTCCAGAAACTCAACGCCAAAGGGCAGATAGGGGCGCAAATCCCGGATGGAAAGCAGAAACCGTGGACCAGCCCTTTGTGCGGTTGTCTGAACGTATTCTCTTAGGGCATCCGAAGGAAAACGAAAGTACAAAATGGCGATGGTCAAGAAAATGCCGTAAAGCACGTAGCCCAAGGGTCTTTTATATTTTGAAAGGCGCTGCTTCATTGCAACATTATTTTCGCAAGATATAATTCACATATGCTTTTTGATTTATGCTAATATTTTGATAATATGAAATAATTACCTAAGGGTATTGGGTGACTGTGGCCTGAAAACATCCTTATTTAACGATCGAATATCGAACAGTCGAGTCCCGAATTACGAATTTTCATGTAACACTTTGGTAAACGACCCCGACGCTTCGCGTCGGGGTTATACAATAAAGAAACTGTAGAGATTTCTTGCAGTTTCTTAGGAGCCATTTGAAACAAATGTAAGCTGGATACAGACCCTCACGGGTCAAAGCGCCTCATTTTAAAGGGGCCAAATCCTGCAGAAAACACTTCTTATGGTTGGGCGCTATCTATCTTCTGGAAGGTCGACACCTGTATAATGGCATCCAGATAGCCGGATCCTCCTCTGTTTTCCTTGATTGAAATTCTTCTAATGCCCGTAACGTCTTCGGTTGATTCAACGCGATAAAGGAATCTCACAAGACGTTTGAGCGTGATACCCTCCAGCTTTATCTCAACCATTGATTCCTTATATGGACCCTTGCCCTCCGAGGTGGAAGGCTTCATATACTTGATGCTGTCTTTGACATCAGCCCTGCCGGCAGCCTGTTCGAGAAATGAAAACAGCGTAAATCCCTTCTCGCGCCTTGAAAGGAGTTCTTGCATTCCCCAAAGACTATTCTTGTAGGCTCGATAATCGGCGCGCAGCATCACAATCTCCCTAAGGGCCTGCTCCTTAGCCCTTATGCCTCTCTGGAGGCGTTCCCTTTTTTCAACAACGGGAAAGATGATGAACTTAAGTGCCAAGAAGACTGCAATGCAGCACGCAGTGAACGATAAGAGATATTTTTCTCTTCTTGCAAGCGTCATGAAGATCCAGAATAATGCTTTACCGTGACCTCTGCAATTTTATTTCGAACCCCACCCGTCTCCCCAATCGCTCAAGGTTGGCTGAACTGATGGTGGCTGAACTGAAACAGGCGGAAGATTCCAGCCCATTTTTTATGTTGTCAACGGTATTGAATGTATCGGTATTACCACTGATCCTCACTGTGTCCGGATCAATCACCATCCTGGTCACACGCACGTCCAATGACTCCGGAATGCGCAGTGATACATGCCTTATAAGGTCGAGCGCGGTACTATCTCCCTCTATTCCAGGGTGTGAGAAGGCGGAATTCTTGATCTCATTGATTTTGACCTTCATCTGCTGCAAGGGGTCAACAATCCTTTTAACATCAGGGAATGTCCGCTTGAAAACGTCGGTGACTTGCCGGTCCAGTGCCCTGTACCTTTTCTTCAGGAAATAGAAATCCACAGCCAGGTCGGCGATCAGAAAAACCAAAACGACCATTATGAAGGCCGCGGCCTTTCGAAACTCCCTACTGAGCCCGAAGCGGCGCTTTTTAGTGGCAAACTCCCCTTTCCTGAAATTGAACCCACGACCGGGGCCCGGGCCGCGAAGAGCGAGAGCAAGGGCGCCATCCATAAGGGCAGGGTTCCAGACCCTGGCGATGTTCTCGTCCATGCGAATCCTCTTGTCTCGGCTCAGATTGATCTGTTCGGAGGGTAAATCAAAATAACGGTTCAGGATATTCCCTGTCTCGGGGTGAAGTGCCCGGATCCCGGAAACATATATCTTCGCGAAACGAACTTCTCTATTGTTCTGCCATGCAAAGGCATGGATCGTGTTGCGGACCGCAACGCACAACGAATCAAGATAGGCCACATTCTGCAGGGAGCTATCGATACCAGCCTCGGGAATTGTCCGTGCGCCTGAATCGCCGTAAATGTCAAGCGTGCGGATCAAGGCAATACGCCTGTTGAGATAGAGGACCATGGTGGTTCTCTGTTCACCTATCTCAAGGAGGAGCCCATTGTCGGGTGTTCCTTCTTGCTTTAACAGGAGGGATATTGCAGGCACACCTCTGATATCTACGACCTCGGGATCAATCCCATGAGTGTTCAGGCCTGCCAGATATTCGGAAATTAGCGCCTTTTCCAGGGAAACAGCCAGGACCGCGCTTTGCTCTTCGCGGTCAACGACGGTAAAATCGACCAACAAATCATCGATGGAAAAGGGCACCATGGTCTCAATTTCAAACGGAAGTGTTTGCGCGATTTTTCCGGGTTCCCTGAAAGGCATATAGAGATTTCGGTACGAGGCATGCCCTCCTGGAATTGAGGCGAGACAGATATCACTTTTGACATCTATTTTGTCAGAGAGTTCCTTAAGGGCATTATCCAGTCCTTGATAGTGTTCAAACGTAACCCGGGTGCAGGCCATGACCTGATATACATTAAACACACTTTTGACCTGGACCCCAGTAATGGCATCCTCGCCTATGTCAAGGCCTAGTATTTTTCCCGGCATTTTAGGTGTTTCCCGTTTCGCCTCCTCTAGCCCTGTTAAATAGGGTTCCCTACGGGAAATCTAACGGGACTGCGGGAGGGGATTGAGGAGAAAAAGCTTTCATAGACTTTTAACACAGTAAACACGACATACTCAAGTCGTATTCACATAATCTCCTGCAATATTAGGTCGTTTCCTGTTCCCTGGCCAATGAATCATGCGAACTGTCACTATAGATGTTACTCTTTTTTCCATGACAGTATCCGAAGGGCACCCTCTTTTCGTACGACCATGCCGGAGATACCCTGACTCATGGAGTCTTTGAACCCTTCTGATTTTATCTCGAAGTAGGTGGTTGAAGTCGTTGCCAGATCAGGATCAATGGTCACGTGGTCCAACCCCGGCACGCTCTTATACCAGGTAGACGCGCTCAGATCATTGCCCCCATCTTCACGGTATGTGGCCATGTCTTCCGCCATCTCTTGGTCTATCTCAGGCGCAAGAGCCCTCAAGACCAATATGTCTGCCGTATTGATATTGATTTTGCCGTCACCGTGAACGGTCAGATAGGCTGAAATGCCGAGCTTATCTTCTGTACCGTAATAAAGCTTCCTGGTAATACCCCTGATAGAAAGCAGCTCCTGAGGGAATTCTATGGGCGCATTCTTGCAGGCATAGGGTCCATCAAGTGCTTGATAATAGTTATTCTCCGCGCCAAAGCCGGTTACCTCATTGTCCGGATCAAACCAGTCTTTGAGGCAATCAAGGAGGCTGTCCACCTCTTCGGGATCAAGGTCAAATTGCTCAAGACTCAGAAATCTTGTAAGGAGGTCTTTCTGTTTTGTGTTATACCGTCCCTTTCCGTCAACCAGCCGGTTAATCTGGATTTTTCCCGAATGGTCCAAAATACCGACTTCAAACCTGCCTCCTGAAAACAAGGGCGCGGAATTGGCCGAAAGGACCTTTGAATGCGCCCAGTCCTCATGCAGGGAGTCAAACTCGGATTCTGACGCGTCTTGCGAGAGAACAGCTAGGGCGCAGTCAAAACCTGACCTGGCGATACAGGCCAGGCTTACGCCATCCCGGAAGTTTGAGGCCGCGTCCAGGTCCGAACGCATGTATGTATTGAACTGGAGTGTCAGCGCGACTATCAGGCTGATTATTAGAATCGTAAGGATCAGGGCAAACCCGCTGTCATTACCAAAGAGCCCGCGCGGTTTAAGAGATCTTCCCATATTCATCCCTGACTACTGGAAGCGCAACGCCCGTCATGAATTTCATAGGCACTTCCGGGTTTGACCTGTCCAAAAATGCCAAAAAGATTGAAACTCTTGAGGGCAAGGCATATTCACGACCCTCGCCTGCGGAATCCCATCTTTCATATGCTTCGCCATAGGAGTCATAATATTTGAAATCTACGGAAAAAAGTGTATCGCAAAGAACCATCCCGCCACTGTAGTCCTCGGGCGCGTGCGCAAATTGCGGCGTGTCTGACCGGTAGAGGATAAGGCCGTCCTTCTCGTCATCTTCCCTGACATAGTAAATTATCTCTGCGATGCCGGGATCTTCCTCCCCTTCGTCCAGAATGACGTGAGACCTGGAGAGAAAGCGGAGGGTGTCGGCGCTTGCCCCCTGAACCTCCTGATCTTTTCCCATAAACAGGGAAGGAGGAATGGTTGAAATATAGACGGATTCCAGATCATCCCTGATTCTTTGCAGGGCCACACGGGCCATTCCATAAATCTCTGCCTGAGATTCGGCATGTTCCGTTATCCTGAAGGTCCCGGTATAAGATGTAAATATTGTTGACAGGATGACGGCAAGGATGCATATGGCTATCAGGATCTCCAGGAGGGTGAAACCCTTTGGGTTCGTTGAGTTCATTGGGTTTGTTGGTTTATTGGGGTTATGGGAAAAACCGGTAGAGTCTGAGGCGGTATTTATAAAGCTTGTCCTCACCCCAGGAAACGTCCAGATCAATCTGCCTAAGATGGCCCGCTATGGCTTGTTTCCCAGGCAATGTCACGCGGCGCACGTTCAGATCCCAGCGATAGTCGGGAAAATCATCTCCAAAGCCTCCAGAATCCGATACAATATTATGGAGGACCTCAAGCTCCATCTCGGCCATTTTATGCTGCGCAAGGAGGGCTGCGGTGGTGTTAAATCTTGCCTCCGTAGCCAGAGATATGCTCTGAGACTGCAACCCCAGCACAGCGGTAAGGGCAATGGCAATAATGCCTACAGCCATCATTACTTCGAGGAGCGTGAAACCCGGGGAGCTATTCTTCATATGGCGGTATGTCTTCGTATTCAAGATCCATATACCCTTCCAGGACTCGGACCCCTGAAAGAAATGGACGCAGTATCATAGTAAAGCCCCTGCCATCGTCGCAACCCAGGTGTATGACTGAGTGCGGGACATATCCTCTTTTATTAAAACGGATGACTGTCTCTCCTGCCATTTTTTTCCCCTTTCCCCTGAACCATACATCAATGAAGTGAACGCCCCCGGGAAAAAGCGAGGCCCTTTCACGTGCAAGCACCTTTTCCTCTTCGGTCATTGTCGCCGAGACACACCAGAAAAGGTTTGCGTCAAGGTCAAAATGAAGATTATGCTCTTCCTGCTTCCGTACTGCCTCGTTCCTCAGATTCCTGATTGTGCCTACCATCTTACGGGTCGTACGCTTCAGGTCATCAGTCAGAATTGCATACTGAAAGCGCGGCACGGCGATGGTCATCATCAGACCCACTAATAGGAGGACTAACGTGAGTTCAAGAAAGGTGTAACCTCTTATGACCCAGGACTGATAATATGACATTAGCAAGAACTTTCATAGACACGGAACTATTCCAGTTCCCAGTTGCTGATATCTTCGTTTTCCCCTTCCCCGCCCGGCTGCCCATCAGGGCCGTATGACATAAGGTCAAAGTCGCCGTGGAGGCCGGGAGACAGATAGATATAGTCGTTTTTCCATGGATCTTTGGGAATCCTCCCTTTCTCCAGGTACCCCCCCTCTCTCCAGGCCATGGGGAGTTTTCCGACCTCCGGAAGCCGTATGAGGGCCTCAAGGCCCTGCTCGGTTGAGGGGTAATAACCATTGTCCAGCTTGTAGAGCTTTAGAGCGGTCTCCAGGCTTTCCATATCCATTTGTGCCTTCACGCGTCTGGCCTCTTCTGGTTTTCCCATGATCCGCGGTGCAATTTGCCAGGCCAGGATACCAAGGATCACAATGACTATCATGATTTCTATAAGCGTGAATCCACGGTCCTTTGTTTTTTTCGTCAACATTATTCATCCCCCGCTCTTAATTAAAACGGAAATCCACGTCATACGGGCGTGGTTGTACATTCTGACAAAAGCTCTTGTATCGTTGATAACTTGCAGCCTGCCGGGGCATTTCATCTTACCATCTGGTTCATCTCAAAGATCGGGAGCAGTATGGAGATGACTATGAATCCAACTGTTAGGCCCATGATTACAATCATTGTGGGTTCAAGCATCGATGTCATGGCCTTAATCTGAGATTCCGTCTCCCTTTCATAGATGTCTGCGATCTTGTTAAGCATATTCTCCATCTCTCCACTTTGTTCGCCAACAGAAATCATCTGTACTGCAATGGGGGGAAACCAGGGGCTTTGGGCAAGGGGAGCGGCAAGGCCCTTGCCTGCCTTAATCTGTTCCATAGTTTTGTCAATGTCCCCAGCAATCCTTGTGTTATTCACAATATTCCGGACAATCTCAAGGGCAGACAGCAGGGGGACGCCGCTTTGGAGGAGGCTGCCAAGGGTCCTCCCGAATCGTGCCATGGCCATTTTCCTGTTGACGGCACCAAGTACAGGAACACGCAGCTTGATTTCATCCCATGTCTGATTTCCTCTTGGAGTGTTTATCAGTCTTTTTACCAATATTATACCGCCTGCAAGGGCAAGCAAGATAAGCCACCAGAAGGACTTGAGGAACCCGCTTGCGCCTATAAGCAATATGGTAGGCAATGGTAGGGTCTGGTGCATATCACTGAATATCCGGGTAATATTGGGTACAACAAAGGTGATCAAGAAAAACAGGATAAGGGTTCCGATGAAGAACATAAAGACCGGATAGGCCAGGGCGGCCTTAAAGCGTCCTTTTAAGGCCTGTTGATGTTCGCTGAATTCCGCCAGGCGGTCAAGTACCACATCAAGAGAGCCCGAGGCCTCGCCGGCGCGGACCATGTTGACGTAGATTTGTGAAAAGACCCTTGGATGTTGAGACAGGGAAAAGGCCAGACTGTTACCTTCATTCACGGATTCCTTAACCTGGGCCATTGTCTTTTTCAGGAGCGGGTTGGCGGCCTGGGATATCAGGGCATCCAGAGAGGCAACGAGGGTTAACCCGGCCCCCAACAAAATCGATAATTGTCGTGTCATTGCGGAAAGCTCTCCCTGGTCGACCCGTTTGAGAAGATTGGAAAAAGAGTTTGGGCTGGAAAGGGCAGCTTCGGGGCGGGATAAGGGTTCTTTAACCAAAACAGGAAATATCCCTGACCCCCTCAGCTTTTGCCTCGCCGCCACCGCGCTGTCGGCGTCAATGATGCCTTTTGCGTTCTTGCCGGCCCTGTCAAGGGCTGTATATTCATAGACTGGCATGGTCAGAAAATTGACTGTTAAGCTTTTGATACAGAAGCGATGTGAATACACTCTCTTTGCTCATTGGGATTTTGATCATTTGGCATTGTTTAGAATTTCAGTATTTGCATTTTCAGTTTGTGATTGCTGACTATCTAAGCGGCCCCTTTCTCCCGATCACACAGAATCCGCTTGCCACGTTTTCAGCGTAAGGGAGCTTTACCATCAAAAGATCTAGAAGCTTTATGGGTGAGGTGAAGACCATCAGTGCCAGAAGAATAATATCGTGGAGGGTTTTGCTTCCAAAAGATAATAGTGTAGAAAGCCATTCCAGCAAGACCCACAGCAACCCTGATGTGGGCCCGGCCCCAACAATAACCTCAACCTCAACAAATTCCGCCTCAAAAAGCGTTCTGGCACCAGAGATAGTCCATCGGTGAAAATCATCGGGGGCCGCGTGAAAAGGCACGATAAACGGCAAGTAGCATATAAACTGAGCGCCTTGCTTTGCAATCCGCCTCATTTCCCTGACGATGGTTTCGGGTTTTCCGACATGTTCAAGCATGGCGCAGTTTATAATGAGGTCGGCGGATTCATCTTCGACGGGCAGATCGGTAGCATCTGCAACTAAATCAACTTCATCAAAGGCGAAAATGTCTACATTTATTAGATCATTGCGGTTCATGTAGTGCGTTGGGCCACTTCCGAGGTTCATGATAATATTCTGTTCATTATATTGATTCAACAGTTGTCTGCATCGTTTTCGGCAAGCAGGGCTTGCAAAGACGGGCTTAAAAAGCTTGACCAGGGCCTGGTAAACCCTTCCGTGCCGTTTTAGCCTGTCCTGGATTCTTCCCTTCAATCCGTGTCCGGTGGTTTGCGCTGGTGTTCTGTCTCCTGGAAGAAAACACAGTGCATTGTTTTGAAGGGTCGAGCGTCTTTCTGTGATTAGGATTCTCTTTATTTTGTCTGTTTTCAACATGAATTATTCAGGCAAAGAATGACCTGATGGACCCTACTACTTGATCCTGCTCTTCTCTCTCCAGCTCGTAAAAAAGGGGAAGGCGGAGGAGGCGACAACTAATTTTTTCAGTCACCGGCAGTTGACCCTCCGCGTACCCCAAGGAAAGGCCAACCGGAGAAAGGTGCAGTGGAAGGTAGTGGAAAACGGCCCCTATCCCTTTGGATTTTAAATACTTCATTAGTTCGTCTCTGCTCTCTTCATCATTGAGGATGATGAAAAAAAGGTGCCCGCATGGAGAGCATTCGGGCGGAATGACCGGCAATTTCAGGAGTCCTTTGTCCTCAAGAGGGCGTAGTGTTTCGAGATAGTAATTGAAGACGTTGCGTCGGCGAACATCAATCGTATCCATGTTTTCAAGTTGGGCATACAGGAAGGCGGCCAGCAGGTCAGAAGGCAAATAGGATGAGCCCAAGTCCACCCAGGTGTATTTGTTCACTTCACCGCGGAAGAACTTGCTTCTGTCCGTTCCTTTTTCCCATATGACCTCTGCACGTTCAATAAAACTCTCGTTGTTGATCATAATGGCGCCGCCCTCTCCACAGATACAGTTCTTGGTTTCATGGAAACTGTAGGCTCCTAAATCCCCGATTGTTCCCAGATAATTGTCTCTGTACCTTGCATTCATGGCCTGGGCCGCATCCTCAACCACATAGACATTGCGTCTGGATCCGATGTCCATTATCGTGTCCATGTCACAGCCGACACCTCCGTAGTGCACAGGGACGATAACCCTGGTCCGTTTCGTGATTGCCTCTTCAATTTTCGTCTCATCCAGATTCAGGGTATCAGGCCGAATGTCCACAAATACTGGCCTTGCACCTCTAAGATAGAAGGCATTTGCAGTGGAAACAAAGGTGAATGAGGGTAATATGACTTCATCACCTGGGCCTATTTCGCAAAGAATGGCAGCCATTTCGAGTGCTGCGGTGCAGGAGGTAGTAAGCAAGACTGTCTCTGTCCCGAGCTTTTCCTTCAGCAGTTCATGGCATTTTTTGGTGAACATACCATTTCCGGCTGTGTGTCCGCTCAACACGGACTGGGAGATATAATGCAGCTCTTTGCCTATGATGAAGGGGCGATTGAACGGGATCCTTTTCATATATGCCTCCTTTCACAATTACTGAGTCAATGAACAAACCAGAGGGCTTTCCAATGTTAGCCCCTTCCCATCCAAGACCTGTCTGGCAACCTGGGTCTGTTCATTATCAGGAGATAACTTTAAGAATAGATCGAGATAGCTTCGCCAGTCGGCGCCGCCTAAACTGCGCTTTCCCTTTGAAACTCCCATAAGTTCACGTTCGCTTTCAATTCTCTTTGTGGGCGGATGATTTTCAATCATGTAGCCTATGATTCCGGCATTATATAATCCTGAAAGGTGGGTAGGAATCGCGGCCAGAGTCTTTTCAATCAAATTAAGGGCCTTTCCATACTCTCCCCTTCGAAAATATTGTTCGGCTTTCCAGTTCCTCAGCTCCACCAGGGCATTATTCGCCCTTACGGCATATGGCATCAAACCCAGGATACTGAGTTTAAAAAAAGCGGTTTCATAATTCCTTTGAGCAAAGGCGCTTAGACCATCTTGAAATAAATTACACACATTAATGATGTATTCGGCCCCGTGACCCGGGATGACTGGGAATTTTTCTTTGATGAGCTCAAGGATATATCGGGATGTCTCAAGATCACCCAAATTCAGGGCAACATGAAAAACGAGCCAGGCCTGATTAAAGGTGCGGAGTTCGTCAAAACGGTTACTGTCCAGTTCGCGGAAATTAAAGCCGAAACCCATATCCTTTCTAACAAATACTATCGCTGAAGGACCGTAAAAACAAGGCTCCCATGCCTCGGACAAAAGAAATTTTTGGATGGCGCCTGTTGAACCAAAGTAGTCCAGTAAGGCAACATCAAAAGGGTATTTTTTCGTGAATTCGTCAAGTGGCGTTGGACCATTGTTAAATTCATAGTATTCTTCAAACCATTCTTTGTAAGGAAAGGCCCTGGAGTCACAAAAGACCTTATAGATGGGATAGAGGTCGTAAATCAGATAGCCGCCCACATTATAAGAATTATAAAGAAACTTGCCGGGACGATGTTTCTTCAAAAAAGAGCTGGCCTGTTCCGGATTAAGAATGCCTGCTCCAAAACCGAACCAGCTGTTTTTGAAAGGTCTGTATATACCATAGTAGATGGTTCGTACGGATAAAAACAGAAAGAGCACGATGACTCCCAGATTAAGCGCCACCCGGATTTTCTGCCTGTTCGGCCAGCCATTCCCAACCCTGCTTCGTAGATATATGATGCTCAATCCCCAAAAGGCCGGCCAGTAATATGCTGCCCGTACATGCCTGGCGAAAACCAATGCCAGGAAAATCGTGGGGAGGAGAATCGCCCAATCCCATTCCCGCCTTTTCCGCACAAGCAGCAGGAAATACGATGAAAAGAGTATCAGCATTATTGCCCAGTATTCGGTGAAGTGGTAGTTGGCGAACTTTGAGGAAAAAATCGTATTGTAGTGATCTACCACCATTACCGCAAGCGGACGATCTCCGGCAGACAAATTAAGTAATTTCAGGTTAAGCTCATATCCATATGGGGTTATGAATGTGACCGCCACGCTAAGGATTGATCCGGTTATAAGGTGGCGAATTCCCTGATCTTTAAAGGCGCACCTAGGATTGAACCGGTAATTCAGGAGTTCTCCAAATGTGATGAGACCCAAAAGGGCAATTCCAAAAAGAAAAACCTCATGTATATTAACCCAAAAGAGAAAAATAAAAGGGTAAAACAGCAAAGGCCTTGTTCCCCATCTGCTCCACAAAGAGGCCTTAACCGAAAAATAGAGACCGGATACCAGGGCCATAAAGACCATGGACAGGATTTCCGGCTTTAGACTGGATGCCACGTAAGAGGGAAGGAGAACGATGAGCAGTATAAAAAAAGTTAAGACGCTTCTGCCCTGCCCCAAACCCCTGGCATACACCCAGACAACCAGAACAAGCGTAAGCATGCACAGATAACGGAAGGCAAACATCAACGGCCAGCCCCCTATCCGGTGCATAAGATGTAAGAGAATATCTGCAAACCAATTGCATTTTACGGCGTTATTGTCTGTTGGGGTCCAGGAATAAAGGGTGTGGTCCGGCAGAAGGGTCCTGTTTTCCAGCATGTACTCCCCATATTTTACATGCCAGAAGAAATCCCCGTCCTTGAAAGGCTCAGCGAACATTACAGCAACCGTCAAGAGAAGGATCGTTGGGAGTGCGAATATCGCATATTTATGGGTAAACCATATAAGCCTTTTCATCTCAATGTTCTGGCGTCTTAGAGATTGATCTTGTAAACAACAAATCCTTTATTACTGAATACCTCACTTGACCATGAAAACCGATCAAAGAAACCCTGCCGGAGTTTTGGAATTAACAAATAATTCACACCGTACTTTTTTAGAATGGTCTTTCGATCTCCTTGATATTGTCTATCAAAAAAGGCCGATATGTCTTTCATGCGACCCCTTATTGTTGCCGGTGATGCTTTTGACAGATAGAAAGTGCGAAAATGGGAAAGAACGGAACTTCTTCCTGCAAGATGCGATGATAGAGAAGGGCCGTTGAAATTGGGCGGCTCAAGGAAGACCGAATCGCCCGGGGTTTCTTTTTTCAGGAAACTCACCGTTTCCAGTTTGTCACGTGTAATTTCAGTGTATTGGGTATCATTCCTCAATTTAAGGAAGTTCCAGGTTGTTGGCAGGGATATGAGTATAATTAAAAGGACCATAAAAAGCCTCTCCGATCTTCTTGACAGAGAACAGGCAAGAGCCGGAGCGAAATAACCGGCGGCAAACAGTGCCTGGACCCTGAACCAGTTGCCGAAATTTATCTTGTATACA
>JAXHTA010000300.1:0-5163 GCA_034190285.1 Thermodesulfobacteriota bacterium
GCCACTACTTAGGATCTGGCTCCTGGTTCCATAAATAAACAATTCCTTGCATGATCAAGGTAGCCGGGGAAGCGCTTAAAAGGGTAAACATTTCCGGCTAGACCTGCTTCCCATTGATGGATATGTGAGACAGATAGGCAAGGCTTCACTCTTTAATGGGCATCAAGCCGGCTGGATAAACCCCAGGTTTTTCATATGAGATGAAAGACAACAAGAATCTCCTAGGAGAAGATATGACGCGATTCTTCTCCATAGAAATGAGTGTTGGAGGCCAAAATGACGAATAGAACGAATAATCAGACTCTCGCGAACCACCTTACAGAGGTGAAACAAGGAAAAAGATGCTTTGAAAATGCCTTCCAGGGCGTCACAAGGATGATTCTTGAAAGCGAGATTGAAAAGGTTATTGTAAAGGGTAAAACAACTTATGACTACAAGCTATTCGCTAATGGCAAGAAGCATATCATAGGTATGTACGATGAGATCAACAGTTTTGTGTCCTTTGTTAAGGATGCTGCCGAGGGTGGTTCGTCCAAAGAAATGGCCTATGTGCTAGTCGGAGAACCGGGCAACGGCAAGACCTTCTTCGTAGAATTCCTCTGTGGAGCTTATCGTAGTTTCCTGTGCAGGGATAAAAACGCCAGGTATACCTTCAGATTCAACAATATGGACAGGATCCGCGATTATGGAAAAATAACCACCATAGAATCCCAGACATACGAAGACCCCATGATTCTGGCCATGAATCTCTATGACAACCCGGACGAAAGCAAGGCGTTTCTCTTAGATAGGATCGGTTTTTCCGAAAATGAAATAGATGAGGTATATGAGAATTATCGTCCCCTTGGCGCATGCAGCGGTTACATATGGAATGATATCCGGGAGTTCACTGACGGCAACATTGATGAGATGCTCACGTATGTTGAAATCATTCGTGTGCCCCTTATTGAGAGTCTGGGGACTATCACAGGGAAGTATCCGGCAAAAGACAAGATCACATCATCATCTGTCGATCTCTTGGGTGAAGAGTCTATTCAACGTTTACTCCACATTGCTGACACAAACAACCCATACCGTTTTGATCTCAGGCGCGGGGCCCTGGCGCGTGTTGCGGGAGGCGGCATCCATTTTAGCGATGAGATATTCAAGAACAAGAGGGATCTCGTTCAGGTATATCTGGGTGTAATCCAAAACCGCACCATTGAAATAGATGGCTTTAAGTGGCCAATAGACACACTTATTATTGCGACGAGCAACAATTCTGAATTCAACAGGTTTCTTGCGGAAAGGGAAGAGGCTCCGATCATAGACAGGTGTCGAATCTCACATGTGGCCCATAATACTAACTACAAACTTCAGGAGAAACTCACGTCGTATGCCATAGGCAATGAGACCAAGACCACCATAGGTAACGAAAGCCTCCACCAGGATCCAAACCTGAATTATGCGACGTCAGTGGCGGTTGTTTTGACACGGTTGCCCAGATCTGAAAAACTGACAGCTATTGAGACCATGAAACTGGCGGCAGGTGAAATCGCAGGTGAAAAGAGTATCAAGACCCTGGCCGAGGTCATAGACACCCTCAACCAAGATCCGGAGGTCTCAAACCGTTTTGGACAGAAAGGGCTCGGGCAGCGAAACCTTGGCAGGGCAATGCAATTGATGTTGGAAAGCTCTGAGACAAATGAGGGACATTGTATGTTCGCTTATGACGTACATAAGGCTATTGAGCGGATAATTCTCGATTACGTTCCAGAAGGCAATGACAGGACCAAATACATAGAAGATCTCAGGATTGCAAAAGGCCTGTATCGCGAACGTATCATGACTGAGATGTTCAATGCCTACATGGACGAGCCCCTTGCAATCCGCAAAGACGTGTTGAACTATGTGAATATGATTATCGGTATTGACGCCGAAAATCTTGGTCCGGACAAGATGTGGAAATATAAAGACCCGCAGACCGGGGAACTCAAGGCCATGAAGGTGGATGAACGTTACATCAATAGCGTTGAAGAGAGACTGGAACTCAAGACAGTAGAACAGAGAGAGACCTTCAGGACTTCTATTCGAAAGATATACGGTCAGAAGCTTTCCGTTGATCCTAACTACGATTTCATGGACAACCTAGAGCTTGTTAAGGCCGTCACAGATGTCAGACTCAAATCAGATATCGCCGGCGCTGGAAGTCTTATAGGCGCCCTGGCAAACCGTACCAACGAAGAAAACCAGAAGCTTTACGACCGTATGATCGACACAATGTTGACCAAACTAAACTACTGCAAGACATGCGCCCAGAAAACCATTGAGTATTTCTGTACGCAGGAGGATGAAAAGTAGGGCCAAAATGGATCGAAGGTTATTCGAAACTTTCCGAACAATCAAAAAGAGGGACCTTGAGCTTGTAGCAAGAGATAAGGACCTGATGAGGTTGGGCCACAACGGCACACATGAAATCCCTGAATCCTCTCAGGACACCAAGGCCGTTAAAGCTGAGGGAGTCTTGCAAGGGCCGAACAGCATATACGCAACTAATGACTTTTCGATATTGCTATCCATGACGAATCCCCAGGGGGCGTATACTACATGGCTCAAGTCCTTAGATGAGCTGCTGGAGTGGGACACTCAAAGAGAGAGGGATGGCTTCCCTCGAAAGATACGGGTAGGGCGGTTGATAAAACCAGGAAAGGGGGGCAGGGAAAAAATCGTAATAGTCCCTACAACAGTTGAGGAAAAGTTTCTCCACGACAATACATTTCGTCCTTTAGATGAAGACTTTTCTTCAGGAGGATCGGGTGAAGGTGAAGAAGGAGAAGTCGTTGGAGAACAACCGGTCCATGAGCAGGAAGGGGACGGATCCGGTCCCGGAGAGGGGGGAGGAAACTCCCATGAAATGGAATCCAGTGCTTATGACCTGGGAAAGATCCTTTCCAAGCAGTTTGAGCTTCCCAATATTAAAGACAAAGGCAAGAAACGCTTTCTCTCCCATTACACATACGAGATGATCGACAAGAACAGGGGCGTGGGCCAATTTCTCGACAAGAAGGCCACACTGCAAAAGATAGTCGAAACAAATATCAATCTTGGCAACCTACCCGATATCGCGAGTATTGATCCAAGCCTTTTCATTATCTCGCCCCAAGACAAAATATATCGGATTCTATCCCGCGAAAAGTTCTACGAATCGCAGGCCCTGGTCTTTTTTTTGAGAGACTACTCAGGATCCATGGACGGCAGACCCACCCAAGTGGTGGTGGCCCAGCATGTTCTGATCTATAGCTGGCTTCTTTACCAGTATGCCAAACAAGTAGAATCCCGTTTTATCCTTCACGATACAGATGCGACGGAAGTTCCGGACTTCTATACCTATTACAACTCCAAAGTTGCTGGCGGCACCAAGGTTAGTTCAGCCTTTCATCTGGTCAACGAAATTGTTGAAAATGAAGGCCTTGCAAGGGATTACAATATATATATTTTCTACGGAACCGATGGCGATGATTGGGATACGGGCGGAAAAGAGGCATTGCCGGAAATCACAAGGGCCCTTGACTATTCCAACAGGATCGGGATCACTGTTGTCAAGCATACGCAAGGAATTAACACCGACACTGAAGTTGAAAGCTACATAAAAAACTCAGGGTTGTTGGAGAGATCTCGTGACCTGCTCCACCTCGATGTCATGGGGGAATATGCGGATGAACCACGTCTGCTTGAGGGTATAAGGAACCTTATCTCTTGACCGGTTTCTCCTCCTTTCCCGGTCAAAGGATCACAAAATGGAATTGATAGATCAGCATGCGAAGAAAATCATGGAGGGAAGCAAGGAGCGCGCTAAAGCCGCCGGCCTTCGCTTTAGGGACGAAACACTGGAATACGTCGTTACTAACCGTGACTTGTTGAGGCTGACACCAAAACTGATGATCCCGACGCTCTATGATTACTGGGTACATGACGTGGAGATACTCAAGGAGAAAGGCAAATACGAACTGTATCCATTCAATCCATACGAGACTGTCATCAACACGAGACCGCCGATATCATTTTACAATGATAATAATCCTGACTGGTTGAATGTCATGATATTCTATCATGTACTGGCGCACATAGATTTTTTTCAGAACAACCTGTTTTTTCGCCGTACTTGGGACTATGATTTTACTGGACAGGCCCTTTCGGATAAACGCCTTATAGCCAGGCTCAGATCTGAGAAGGGAAGATGGGTGGATTATGTCATTGAGTTTGCCCTCGGAATCGATAATCTGGTCGGATATCATTACGATCTATCATGCTTGCATCGCAAGGTAGAGCCTGGATGGTCGAAACGGGTGGACTTCTACTTCGATGTCTTCATACAATCCATAAGAAGTGTTAAAATACATGAATATGTGACGGAACTCGAAAGATACAATAAGTGCATGACACAGGACAAGGAGCTTGGAGAGCAGTCTTTCTTCTTGGAAGTGGATTTGAAATATCCCGAATTCAAAGAAATATTCAAGAAGGAGATGGAGAAGAAACCGGAACAGAGGATTGATATAATTCAATATTTGATGGAAAACTCCGAGTTTCTAAACAAGGACGAGAACATATGGATGAACTCCATCTTACAGGTGGTCCGCAACACCTCGTTGTTTTTCCAACCACAGATACGAACCAAGATCATGAACGAAGGGTGGGCCAGTTATTGGCACGAAAACCTCTTCTTGCAGGATGATCGTATAAAGGGACATGAGGTGGATTTTGCGAGGGTCAATGCCTTGATTACCTCGATGCCTCGCGTAGGGATAAACCCATATGCGCTTGGCATGCGTCTATTCTATTTCATAGAAGAAGCGGCAGATAAGGGAAGATACTCCTTTGAATTCCAGCGGCTTTTGGATGCCGGAAAAAGAGAGAAATACGATGCGGCTACAGGAAAAGGGCGAGATTTCATATTCTCAGTACGAGAAAACTATTGTGATTCCACCTTCATCAACACATTTCTTGAACAGGATTTTGTCACACGGAACAGGCTGTTCGTTGCAGGGAAAAGACTAAATAAACCTAAATTGAGCGATTCTTTACACTGAAGTAGTATTTTAGCTAAATGTTTGATCCTTTCTGCTCTAATTTGCGTGAGCGCCTAAATTCCGAGTGAGTATTTTCAAAATAGATATGAATTGA
>JAXHTA010000301.1:0-5133 GCA_034190285.1 Thermodesulfobacteriota bacterium
GTGGGGAGCTTGGCCGATGCCATTGTATTGGTACAGGATTTCTTTGAACGATCGGCGGGTCAACGCCAGGCCGTTAGAAAAATCCAGATTCAATACAGCCATCCGATTCTGGAGAAGACTACCAATTCCCGTCACCAGGTTCATTGGGCCAATGATTCGAAAACACATATCTTTGTAGATAGTTTTTTTGTGTCTGCAACCTTTCAAAATAACGCAAACCATGCCTGTTCCCGGGTCAGCTTCTGATTCCACCAGATACATTACACTCAAACCAACGAACACAATAAGCTCAAAATGCGAATAGCCCGGACACTTGCCCCTGCTGCTGCACCGATCTACCTGCAGGATATCATTTCAGGCATAAAAGGTCTTCTCAGTGGACAACAGGAGCTCCGGCGCTTTGAGTCTGAGCTGAAGGGATATTTCGGCGTTGATTACTGCTTTCTTGTATCATCCGGTAAAGCTGCACTAACGTTGATCCTTCAGGCCCTAAAAGAAATCTACCCTGACAGAAACGAAGTCCTTATCCCGGCCTTTACATGCTACTCCGTGCCATCAGCCATTGTCAGAGCCGGTCTCAAGCCGGAATTATGGGATATTGATCCCAGGACCATGGACTTTGACTATGCAATGTTACCAACGGCCCTCACCAAACTCAACGAACTCAATAACCCAATAACCCCCGCTCACGACCCCTCTCGCCTCCTGGCAATCGTGCCAACCCATCTATTCGGTGTTTCAGCTGATATTGAAAGACTTCGCGGTCTATTAAACGAGCATGAAATATCCATAATTGAAGACGCAGCTCAAATTATGGGCGCCGAAAGAAACGGCAAAAAACTGGGGACCCTTGGTGATGTAGGCTTTTTCAGCCTAGGCCGAGGAAAGGCCCTATCCACGGTTGAAGGGGGAATTATCCTTACCAGAAAAAAAGAATTCGCCCAAAATATCAGCGATAGACTGAGCAAAGTCCACGGCTATGGCGTAGTCGAATTGATGAAACTCTTTCTAAAAGCGATAGCACTGGCTCTTTTTCTTCGTCCTACCCTTTACTGGGTTCCCAAATCCCTCGCCTTTCTGAGGCTTGGAGAGACAATATTTGACCCGGGTTTCAAGATAAAAAGGATGTCTGCCTTCCAGGCAGGCCTGGCGAAAAACTGGAAGAGCAAATTGGAAAACTTCGGCGCAGTCCGTTCGGATTATTCAAAACGCTGGTCTAAATTGATGAAGCCCTCAAAAGACTATGACCTGTTGACCATCGATCATGAACTCAATGCCAATCCCCTCCGATTCCCAGTCATCATTCACAATGACTCTCGGAGAAAAAATATCCTGAAAGAAAGCAACGACAGAGGTCTCGGTATCATGCCCACGTACCCGGATTCCATCAACGGCATTCGAGATCTGGCAAACGGTTTTGAAGGGCAGCATTTCCCCGCGGCAAAGAAGCGCGCAAAGGAGCTGATCACCTTGCCGATTCACCCTTTTGTAACCAAGAAAGATATGTCAAAAATAGCAGGCCTGATTTCCGGGACAACCGAGTAGCCTCTCGGTACTTCGGGCAATTACAACCCAAAAGACCCAAGGAGCCCAATGAAACCAATATACCCAACAAAACCCACTATCCACCTGGTCTGCGCCGCGCGCCCTAATTTTATGAAGATTGCCCCCCTCTACCATGCCCTTAAAAAGGAGGCCATGGCAGTCCCAATCCTTGTCCATACAGGTCAGCATTACGATCTGGACATGTCTGACGTCTTTTTCAAAGACCTGCGGCTCCCTGAGCCCGACATCCATCTCGGTGTCGGAAGCGGAACGCACGCTGAACAGACAGGCCATGTGATGATAGCCTATGAAAAAGAACTTCTGCGGCGGAAACCTGATCTTGTCGTTGTACCGGGCGACGTGAATTCCACCATGGCTGCAACACTTGCTGCCGTCAAATTGGGGATAAAAACGGCCCACCTGGAGGCCGGCCTTCGATCTTTTGACCGAACCATGCCTGAGGAAATCAACAGATTGGTGACGGATGCGCTTGCCGATATCCTCTGGACCCCCTCTCATGATGCCGATGAAAATCTTAGTCGGGAGGGTATCTCTTCTGACAAGATCCATCGCGTAGGCAATATCATGATTGATTCCCTTGAAATGCTGCGTGACAAAATTGAAAAACCGTCTTTTTACAGAGACCTGGGTCTGAAGAATAAAGAGTATGGTGTCGTCACGGTCCACCGACCTTCCAATGTCGATAATCCGGAGATCCTTGCTCAATTTTGCTCGACCCTTGTGGGGTTGGCTAAAAGGATTCCCCTTTTGTTCTCAGTTCACCCCAGGACCAGGAAGAACCTTCAGGAGTACGGTTTCATAAATCTGTTAGAAAATGCACAGGGACTGTTCATCGCGGAGCCTATGAACTACATCCGTTTTATGAGTTTCGTGTTTAATTGCAGGGTGGTCATAACAGACTCAGGGGGCATGCAGGAAGAGACAACCTATCTCGGCATTCCTTGCCTGACGCTACGGCCCAATACCGAACGACCAATAACGATTACACATGGCACGAATCAATTATGCGACCTGCAACACCTGAAAGAAAAGCTGGAGGAGGTCCTTTCCGGAAAGACTGGCAGTAAAAAGCCCATTGAATTCTGGGACGGCGCCACAGCAAACAGGATAGTCGCCTCCATAAAAACCCTTTTACACAACAAATCAAAAAGCCAAAAAGACTAATAAATCAAATGGGCCCTTCTGTCCTCACATTAATCAACATTAATCCCAACAAACTTGGCGCCCTTGAGGAATATGCCCTCGGCCTGTCCTCAGAACTCATTCGTAGGGGCAATTTCGCTGCGGTAGGCTTTTCGGACTATCCGCCCCCCTGGCTCGCTCAAAGGTTCAATTCCGCCGAAATAAAGGTCTTGAAATTCAATTATGAAAGAGGAAAAATCCGTTTTATACGGGATTTAAGGAAGGCGATAAAAAAATATGAAATAAACATCCTGCATGCAACTTTCTACAACATCTACTCGCCTGTATTGATCGCCGCAACAGTCGGAACGTCGTGCAGGCTTATCTATTCTGATCAGGTTTCCAGAATTCCGGGCCACCGCCGAAAAAGTATACTCAGAAGCATATTCCGGTTCTTGAAAGGCCGCTTGTGCCAAAAATTCATCCATGCCATCATTGCCGACGCCAAATTCATAAAGAGATGTCAAATGCAAGATAATTTTGCACGGCCCGACAAGATCAAAATCATATATAATGGTGTGAATTTGGAGAGGTTCGGGGACCTGGGTTCCTCCAAGAGAGAGGATATCCTGCCAGCATTCGGAATATCACCAGAGCCATCTGTAATTGTTGCCATTGCACAGTGCATTCCATGGAAAGGCCTCAATTATCTGCTTGAGGCTGCTGCGATTGTCGTCAAAGAGAGGCCAAACACGACTTTTATTATAATCGGAGACGGGCCTGAGCGAGTACCTCTGGAAAAGCAGGCCGACGGCCTTGCCCTCAAAGACAACTGCATCTTCACCGGTAACCGCGTTGATACGGAACTCTTTCTCGGAGTAGCAGATATCTTTGTGCTTCTATCCACATGGGAAGAGGCGTTTGCCTTTTCGCTCCTCGAGGGCATGGCCTCCGGGTGCCCTGTTGTTGCGACCCGCATAGGCGCTATCCCAGAATCCGTCGTAGAAGGCTTGACAGGCATCCTCGTGCCTCCCCATGACGCTTTGGCCACGGCCGATGCGCTTCTTAAACTGTTGAAGAATGACCAATTGCGTTTGAAGATGGGACGCGAGGCGAGGAAAAGAGTCGAGACACACTTCTCGCTTGACCAATGGATAAACCAGACTATTGACGTTTATGAAAAGGCTCTATACTGACCCATGATCCCTGTTTCCTCATATGAATAGACCAGACAAATACCTAGGCATAATTCTCGCCGCAGGAACCGGTTCCAGGATACAACCTCTCAGTCTCTCTTTTCCAAAACCCCTGCTCCCTATCTGCAATAAGCCCATCATCCAGTACCAGATTGAAATCATGATTCGGCTTGGTATCAAGAGAATCTTCATAGTATGCGGTCATTTGAAAGGCAACCTGCAGAATAGGTTTCGAGACGGAAGAGACTTGGGTGTCACAATCCAATATATAGATCAAGAAAGGCCCCTTGGCATTGCCCATGCACTGGCAAGGGTTGAACCCTATGCGGACAGGCCATTCCTGCTCTTTCTCGGAGATATTTTTTTCGTCACCAGGAACATGGAGGAGATACTGCATATATTTGAGAACCGCAGGGCCTGCGGTGTACTGGCAGTCAAGCAGGAATCAAGGCCCGAGTACATCAAGCGGAACTACGCGGTATTGCTCCATGAAAGCGGCATGGTGAAAAGGGTTGTGGAGAAGCCCCGTTACATCTCAAACAACCTCAAAGGCTGCGGCATATACTTCTTTGACCTGCCTATTTTTGACGCTGTCCGCCGGACCCCTCGCACTGCTATGAGAGACGAATATGAGATCACGTCCTCCATCCAGATACTCATAGATGACGGCTATCCGGTCTTTCCCGCCGAGGCCATTGAATGGGATATGAATATAACCACTGTAAATGACCTTATCCTGAGCAACCTCAAAATGCTTGATCTTTTAGATAGAGAGAGGGAAATCGGCGCGAACGTACGTCACCATCCGGAGACTCGAATCATCCATTCCGTTATCGGCCCTAACACCGTCATCGAACATCCCATCACGATTCGGGACTCTGTGATAATGCCTGAGACAATCGTCTCCAGCAAGAGCGACCTAGAAAATGTCCTTGTAATGAATGACCGAATCATAGCATTTGGAAATGGATAGGAGTTATCGAGTTCATTGGGTTTATTGGGTTAGTGTGGTATTGGAAGTGTAATGAAAATAACACGTTTTGAAGACATATAAGCCTGGCAGGAAGCCCGAAAGCTTGTGAAATCGGTTTATGCTGCGATTAACAGGAAAGAAAAGTTCAAAAAAGATGGTTCCTCGCTGTTTCAAGTGGGTAAGCCGAAATTAAGTTTTCCAGCTATGAGGTAGATTATTGCAGTAATATTTCGTGTAGTTCGGTAGCCACGAGCTCGAGCCTTAGCAGCTTGAATA
>JAXHTA010000302.1:0-5129 GCA_034190285.1 Thermodesulfobacteriota bacterium
GCCGGCTACGCTTTAGTCAGGTGGGACTTGGATCTTATCGACCCTCACCCACTGGGTAACAACAACCAGTTTCATCCCGTTTTACCGGGACTCCCAAGATCTCGGATTTACCTTGGCACGAAAATCTATACGTTAACGCTGCCGACGCTATGCTTGGTGGCGGGGATCTCACATTGAGGACTATGACTGTTACAGATAAGGATATCAATTGTAAAATGTATCATCCCGAAAATTATAGATATGTCTTGGTTTCATTCAGTGACACGGGCTCATGTATGGACAACCAGATGCAGGAGTGCATCTTTGACCCCTTTTCACAACCGAAGAAATGGGAAGAGGCCCAGGACTCCGAATAATTATGCCCGACATGAGTGGTGGTGAAACCTACAACAGAAGGAAGGAGATAAATCCCGATATAAAGGTTCTTCTATCAAATAGGTACAGCATAGACATTGAGGCAAAAAATATCTTGGCTCGTGGCTGTGATGGTTTCATTCAAAAGCCATTTGACATGAAAACGCTATCTCGGGCCGTGCGAGGCGCCTTAGAAAAGCAATAACCTAAATAAGAATAAAGTATTTTTAAAACAGAGACCCCTACGGTCCGTAACGAGCTTATATTTGTTTCAAAGGGGCAAAAGTGTGATAGAATAGTCAATATATTCATGCGGTTAAAATCTTGATTCTCCTTGAAATCGACGAAAAAGCATAGCTTTGCTCAGACACCACCTATAATTTAAGAGGTGAGTTGTTAATGGCCGCACCGCACTGCAAAGAAAAATCCTCTATTTGCTCATTAAGGGATCAACTTTCCGTGTATCTCCAGGATTTCTGTTTGGCCTTAACCTACTGTTTTGTCGGCATAAGTTCGTCCCACAAAGCAGTCTTCCGACATTCTAGTTCATTGGTGACAGTGCGTCACATTAGAATCTCACATCAGAATTACCCTTATGGAGGCTTTTAAACAATGGAGAGCTATTTTGCCTCCGCAGCAAGAGCAGAAGAAAAAAGCCTTATTGCGGAAATTGAAACTGTAAATGAGAACCCAGTAATGTCTGGCTTACTTCATTCAATTAGTGGATTGCTTGTAGTTCTGAATAACCATCGCCAGATTGTTGCGGTTAATGATTCATATTTGCATATGCTGGCAATTGATGACCCATCCGAACACTTAGGTTTAAGGCCAGGAGAATCATTGCAGTGTATTCATGCGTACGAAGAGCCAGCCGGATGCGGAACGACCAAATTCTGTTCTACGTGTGGGGCCGCCATAGCAATAGTATCCAGTCTGGGCCAAGACAGACCTGTTGAGAGGATCTGCGCCCTGACGAGCAGTAGAGGCGGCCAGACGATCGATATCGCCCTACTGGTTAGATCACACCCGATAAAGATCGAAGAGAAGAGATTTCTGCTATTGCTCTTGCAGGATATTACCATACAACAGCAAAGGGCGGCAATGGAAAGGACATTTTTTCATGATGTCAACAATATCTTGAGCGCTCTGGTTGGGGCTAGTGAATTGCTTTTGCTTGAAAATAGTGAATCGAATCTCATTAAGATTATTCACCAGTCATCATTGCGGCTAAAAAATGAATTAGAAATACAAAAATGTCTATCACAAAGTGAACCCTACACATATCACCCGTCACTATATGAAATAACAACGGGGCAAATAAAAGAAGAAATTGAATCCTTTTTTCTCAATCATCCGGCAGCGCGAAACAAGAGGTTGGAATTCTCAACACCTTACCCTGACCTATCTATCAAAACGGATCTGTCGTTGTTCTTGCGTGTTCTATGCAATATGATCACTAACGCCTTAGAGTCCACTGTGGAAAATAGTACGGCAAAAGTATGGTTGGAACAGAACCGCAATATACTGTCTTTTTGCGTGTGGAATCAGCAGGCAATTCCACAGGATATCGCCAAAAGGGTCTTTCAACGCAATTTTAGCACAAAAGACGGTGCCGGGAGAGGAGTAGGTACCTATTCAATGAAGTTCTTCGGGGAACGAATACTCGGCGGCCGAGTAAGTTTCACGACATCTCAGGATGAAGGTACGATCTTCAGATTTTCTCTGCCGTTTGTGGGTCAGTAATGAATACTGCCCATCCAAAATGCTGTTCCTGCCCAATCAATGCGGGATGCCCAGAAAACTATTCTCGGAATACTAAACAGATGCCCGCAGTTATTTTTCTCGCATGCGTTCATCTTTAACCTGCAATTCCCTTCTGCAAGCAGCAGGGCGGTTCAAAAGGATAACTAAGATCATTGCTGGAATATAGCAAATGGGCCCGAAGCGAAGCGTCCGGGTCATTTGCTGAAGTGTTACAAATCATTTTTATAGGATCTGCTTTTTAGATTCGACGTGATACGCCGCAGCTTGCTGCTGGGAGAGCTCATGATTACTGAACTGCGTTGTGCAGGTGTCAAGGATCAATAGTGGAAACTCTCTTGAAGCTACATCAATCCTTGTTATCCGAGGCTTGCTGGTGCGCGCCATACGGGATGGATGTGATGTCACAGCATACAGAAGAGATCGCCTTGTTGGCAATGTTCTGTACCTTTTCATAGCCCTGTTCCTGTCTCTTGGACAACTCAGCAATCTGTTCCGCCTGACCCTGGACCAATTTTTCAAGGGACTCTGTTTTCCTCTAAACGACATTTTTCTCTCCTTCAAAATTAGCCTTGAGAAAGAAGGGCTTCGTTTTTTCCAAAATCAGAGGTCCGTCTTAATGTGGCTTCACCAACCGCCGCTTTGACCCAGGCTTCAAGTCTTGATGGAAAAGAGTTTACATATTTACTCAATCCTTCAAATTCAGTTGATTCAGTCATTTCCTGATCAAGTTCACTTTTTTGGTGTTCCATTTCCTGGTCGAATTTCTCCTTTTTCGTCTGCTGGGCCGGGATAAGGGCCGCCAGGTCAGAGGCAGCGGCTTCTATATCATATACACTCTTGAGTTCTTCCCGTTTTTCCTGCACTGCAAATTGCACCTTACGGTAGGTCTCAAGCTCCTCGTCAAATCTTTCCGCAAGAGAAGAAAGTTCTCTATTCAATGAAGAACGGAGGTCATGAATCCTGTGGATAGGGTCCTGTGCCACCTGTGTCTCGGCAGCGGCCAGAGCGGCCTTCTTTTCAAACTCTTTCTTCGCTTTTTCCGCATCTATGAGTTCTTAGTTCTTTGCCTCTACCAATCTTTCCATGTCCCTATAGACATCGAGTATCTCCTTTTTTGTGTTTGACATCTTAATCTGTTGAAATCTGCTCTCATTAACAGTATCATCCATTACTATCTCCTTTCGTTAATTATTGATTATCAAGGATTTAGCCCTTTGAAAACAAGGCGCCTTGACCCGTGTGGATCTCCTTTGACAGAGCCGCATCACAAATTCTTCATAGCTTATAGAGAACGTCCCCTGGGCCCTAAACAGGGGTTTGGCTCAAGCAAAAAGGGAGAAGGCCTTGGGACGGCTGTCTTATGGGGCTGTCGTGCCCTGGATTTTACGGGCATGCCGTTGTGATAAAATAGGGTTCTGGGATACCGACCATGCCCACCTTCCAAAGCCTCTATGTTCACCCCAACGACGCATAAATCTTTGGCCCGAAAACGCTGAGTTAGCTTTATATCAGGCCATCAAGAAACGTTATGTCATTTTCAGGATTTCACCGTATGTTTAATATGATTTCGCCCCTGAAAATATCCTAACCTCACTTGCGGACCTAATCGGTCAATTCCTCTTTCCCATCGATCAAGAAATAACGATACAGTTCTTGCCTGTCGCCGTTTTCAAATTCAATCGAAAAAAATGTCTGGTGGAAAGGCATGCTTGAACACCGTCGAGATATAATCAAGAGTTGTGTGTGAGAAATTAGGTGTTGTATCCTTCTTGGAAATGCTTAAAGTCCTGGAAAAACAAGAAACATTTAGGCCAACAATAATTTGCCTGTCCCATTTTTTCAAATTTTGAGGTCAAGAGTTACCAGGCTTGTACAGCTAATTCACTTAATATAGTCTACAAGACTAAACCATTGGTTCCTGTCTGTGTAAACAGCCCGAACCGAAAGGTCACCAATGGATGCGAACTCATTTATGTTGTCTGGAGTGAACTTATGGGCGTTCTCAGTGTGAATCATCTGGCCTTTACGGATATCTAATTCCCTCACAAAAAACGGTGAGTTGACAGTGAAATCTCTTGTGGCGACCAGATGCATTTCAACTCTCTTCTTCCCATCGTTATAAAAGGCATGGTGTTGGAAATATCTGAGATCAAAATTGGTGCCCAATATTCTATTGGCTACCTTTAGTATATTCTTGTTGAATTCAGAAGTTACCTTATCTTTGTCGTTGTATGCTCTTTCCAAGATTTGTTTATCCTTGACCATATCCAATCCCAACAATAGTCGCTCCCCCGGTTTCATCAATTTGCCCAACTTAGCGACGAATATTCTGGCATCTCTCGTGTCAAGATTCCCTATAGTACTACCGAAGAAACAAAACATTCTGTTTTCATGCTGGGAAACTAGATGGATCTCCTTTGTAAAATCAGCAATAATCCCGCAGACGTGAATAGCACCGAACCTTAGTTGAAGTTTGTATCTAGACTCTTCCATGGCGCTCGTGCTCACGTCGACTGGAACATAGGTTATTTCTCTGATAACACTCTTCGGCAGGACATGCAGCAAGATGGAAATCTTAGAACAGTCTCCGCTTCCTATATCCACCAACGACACACCATCGGTATCTCTCATAAGTTCCTTGGCATGTCTTTTTAGGATAGACTTTTCAGTTCTGCTTGGATAGTATTCTTCCAGCCTGGTTATCTGTTCATACAATCGCGAGCCTGTTTCATCGTAGAAAAATTTGCACGGCAAATGCCTTTGATCAGACATGAGACCGGCCAGCATTTCCTCCTTTTCGGTCCTCACCGCCATTTCTTGAAGGGCATCACCTGCGATCATATTCAGATCTCTTTTCAGGACTCATTTCACCCTGGAACTCCATAGTCTATCGGATTGGCAGGGTCGTTGGACCACTCGTACCACCCTCCATCATAAACTGCTATTTTTTCCCATCCCATCAGGTAGGCATTCAAGAAAGCTTCACTTGCTCGCCAGCCTGTTCCGCAATA
>JAXHTA010000303.1:0-5117 GCA_034190285.1 Thermodesulfobacteriota bacterium
GGTGAACCAGTCAAGATTTCCAGTCGGTTCATCCGCCAATATCAATTTAGGCCTCATGATAAGAGCCCTGGCAATGGCCACCCGTTGCTGTTCGCCGCCTGAAAGCTCACCTGTGCGGTGAGTCAGGCGCCTTTCAAGCCCCACCTTCTTGAGGGCTTCTCTGGCCCTCTCTGTAGCCTTTCTCTTCTGGATACGTGCAATCAAGGCAGGCATCATGGTGTTTTCAAGGGCATTCAGTTCCGGCAGGAGATGGTGGAACTGAAAGACAAAACCAATTTCCCTGTTTCTGAACCGGGAAAGACTTGCCTCATCCATTTCATATACACTTCGGTCTTCAAATCTGACGATACCCTTTGTCGGGGGGTCAAGGCTCCCCATGATATTCAGCAGTGTTGATTTTCCAACCCCTGAAGCGCCCGTAATGGCCAGGCTATCCCCAGGATTCACCACCAAGTCAATTCCCTTCAGGATTTCAATCAAGGTCCCTTGATGAGTGAAAGATTTATGAATGTTTTCGAGATGAAGCATAATCTTCTGGCAATCCGGGATGAGGAAGCCTAACAGGAGGCAGCCCAAGAATAACCTCTTCTCCAAGCTGTCAATTAAAGAAACCGTTGTCGGAATACCGACCATATGTATTCGGAATTCACTGTCATTCGTACCTTAACGCCTCCACTGGATTCAATTTGGATGCGTGCCGGGATGGATACAGAGTTGCCAGAAAAGATGTGCCCACAGCCGCTAGGGCCACAAAACAAACGTCCCAGAACTCCACCCGGACAGGGAGGGTGGAAATGTAGTATATATCCGCGGGCAGGCTGATGAATTTGTATTTTGCCAGCAACTGGCAAATGCCCAGACCGGACGCAAGGCCCGCCGATGTGCCTACCAAACCCACCAGTAGACCCTGCAGCATGAATATCGACATAATGCTCTTGGCGGTGGAACCCATGGCTCTCAGGATCGCTACGTCCCTGGTCTTCTCCATAACCACCATGACCAGTGTGCTGATAATATTCAGTGCCCCCACAAGCACAATCATGGTCAGAATCACAAACATAGTAACCTTCTCTAACTTAAGGGCCGAGAAAAGGCTCTTGTTCATTACCTTCCAGTCCTTTGTCCAGTAAGGGTAACCCAGTTCTTCTTGAACGGCCTCTGCAACCTTATCAGATTCGTAGAGATCCTGAACCCTGATCTCCAGGCCAGTAACATAATCGCCGAGGCCCAAAAGTTCCTGGGCCTCTTCAATAGAAACAAATACCATGGAGGCATCATACTCATACATACCAGAGTCAAAGATACCGGTGACTTTGTATCTCACAGTGTTAGGAGTTCTGCCCAATGGAGTAAGTTTCCCTTCAGGAGAAACCACTGATAATGTGTCGCCAAGATAGGCCCCAATCTGCCTTGAGAGTTCGTGGCCGATGACAATGGCGGGGAATCCATCGTGCCGCGCCTCAAGCGAGGCCAATGATCCCTTGCTGATCATATCCTCAATACCCAGTACCCTGCCCGCACTTTGCGGATCAATCCCCCTTAGAACCGATCCGGAGGCATTCCCTGAGCTGTTGACCATGACCTGTGTGTATATGAAGGGCGTTGAGGCAACCACACCTTCCACTTTCAAGAGGCCTTCGGCGGCTTCTCTGTAGTCCGGAAATACCCCTTTATAACTCAGCACAAGAAGATGGGAATTGACGCCCAGGATCCTGGACATTAAGTCCTCTCTGAAACCATTCATCACGGAAAGGACCACCACGAGGGCCATTACGCCTACCATAACACCCAGGATCGAAATCACCGTAATTACAGATATAAAGGTCTGTTTTCGCTTGGCCCTGAGGTATCGCATCCCCAAGAATAATTCGAACATAGGTGTACCTACCTGAAAAAAACCAGTTTGTGATTCGCCGTCAGAACATTAACGGCTTCTTACTGTTTGAAAAACACCCCATATCCCCTTTGGCAAAGGGAGATGTCTGGATTTCTCCCTGGCCGTTGATCCATTCCATTACCTGTGAACTTACATGAGATTTCAAAGAGGTCTCATGTGGGGAAACAGTATAACATCCCTTATAGAAGCTGAGTCAGTCAACAGCATAGCAACCCGGTCGATTCCAATGCCTTCTCCTGCCGTGGGTGGCATACCGTACTCCAAGGCCGTCAGATAATTCTCGTCCATGAACTGCGCCTCTTCATCGCCGGCCTCCCGAAGAGCGGCCTGGGCCTCGAATCTTTGTCTCTGATCCACCGGGTCATTCAACTCATTAAAGCCATTTGCTATTTCCCTGCCTCCAATAAATAGTTCAAAGCGATCAACGATTTCCGGGTCTTGATCATTGCTCCTGGAAAGCGGCGACACCTCGGTCGGATAACCAATGACAAACGTAGGTCTTATCAACTGTGGCTCCACCAGGCGATCGAAGATTTTTGTCAGGATTTGTCCTTGGCTGTCTTCTTCGGACACCCTGATCTGGCAACCCATGGCAAAGTCCGCAGCCGATTTCTTGCTCTTAAAGACCTCTTCTCCGACATCTCCCATATCCCTCAGTGCATCGAACAGGGATATCCTGGGCCAAGGTGGCGTAAAATCAATGGTCTTGTTTTGGTATTCGATAAGGCGACGGCCAAGGATCTGCTGAAGGACGTGCCCAAAGAGTTCTTCTGTGAGAAGCATCAAATCTTCGTATGTGGCATAGGTCATATAGAATTCCACCATGGTGAACTCCGGGTTATGTTCTGTAGATATGCCCTCATTCCTGAAACTCCTGTTGATTTCAAAGACCCTTTCCAGACCGCCCACGACCAATCGTTTAAGATAAAGCTCAGGAGCGACCCTCAAGTAAAGATCCATCCCAAGGGTATTGTGAAAGGTTTTAAACGGCCTGGCCGTTGCGCCACCCGGAATGGGCTGCATCATGGGGGTCTCCACTTCTAGGAAATCCCTCTTGATAAAGAACTCCCTGATAGCCTGGATAATGTGACTCCGCCGCACAAAGACCTCTTTGACGTGGTCATTTACGATCAAGTCCACATGCCTCTGTCGGTACCTAGTCTCTATGTCCGTCAGACCGTGCCATTTCTCAGGAAGCGGCCTCATGGACTTGGTAAGCAGCATCAAATCCTGCACCAGGATAGTAAGCTCACCGGTCCTGGTCTGGAAAAAAGAGCCCTTTATTCCGATAAAATCGCCAATGTCCAGGAGTTTGAAAACGGCAAATTCTTTTTCATTTACCTTGTCTCTCCTGACATAGGCTTGAAGACGCCCAGTCCCATCTTTGATATGAATAAAGGCGGCCTTCCCAAAATCCCTGAAAGACATTATCCGTCCCGCTAAAGAGTATGACCCGCCCTCAGCCTCCAAGGTATCTTTGTCCAAATGCCCGAAACGTTTGATGGCTTCGTGTATGGTAATATCCGTGTGATATCCGGCAGGATAAAGGTTAACTCCGGTGTTCTTCAATTTCCGGGCCTTGTTTATCCTCTCTTCAATAATCGGTCTTATCTTTTCCATATTCAGTCTCTTAACGAAAATCAGGATTTTTCAGAGATATCGCCCCCACCCCTCAAGGGGGTACCATATGAAGTCCCCCTTTGAAAAGGGGGATTAAGGGCGATTCTGAGATATGTGTTTTCGCCAAATTAACCATGCACTTTTAGTCCAGTTAGCTTTTATCGTCAAGATAAAAGGACGAAGGACAGCGATTCCAATCTTGAAGTAATGCCCCGTTTTCTTGTTCCAAAATCGGAATGTTGTCGGGCATTCATAACCGCGAGGCGCTCAAAAATGGCGTTTTCAATCGGCCGGGCGCAAAAAAAACTGTGTGATTAGCTGAGAGGAATCGAAGATCGGAAGACGTCTATGCCGTCATTGCTGTATTGCCGGCAAGAATCCCGTAGCGGCAGGGATCTCAACCTGTATGGCGAAATCGTCGAAATAGACGCTGGTGGAATAAGTGCCAGACCCGAATGTGTGGAGTCCGATCTCGTCGGCTGTAAAGGGGCCGGAAGAAGGGGTTGTAAGGGTGTCGGTGCGAATGACGGCATCCGGTTCTTCAAGCGAGGGAATAAGCTCGGGGGGGGCCGAACCGATCAGGGCGTCCCACCGTACAAGGGTGAAATAATCATTATCCGCCGACCAGCCCGTCACCTCATCAGGAGGCCAGCGGACAGTATCACCGCTTGATGTCATTCGTGGATTCCCGTGTTTTTCATAGTCAAAGGGGTCACTGGTAGGTGTTCCATAACCGCTGGCATCGCCGTAATAGACCCTGATGTAATTGTCCCGTGGTCTGAACCCCTGGACGGTCGTATCGACCGTGGCGAGGGCTACCTCGTTCACAAGCAGGGCTTCATTGTCTTGAAAGGTCCCTAAGGTCAGGTCAACATTATTTAAAGTAATCAACCCTTTTGCATCACCATCGGCCCATGCCCCAGAAGAAATGATAGGGGCGCCAACTACAATCCCTTTTGCCTTGCTTGTCTGACCTGTAACCATGTCCCCATCTTCTATGGCCGTTGTCCCTCCGCTATCAAAAGATAGCGAGGCGGCCTCTTTGACACGGACAAGAAGGGTGGCCTCGTTTACGGGGAAATCGGAGAAGACAGTAACATCGTCAATGTACCATCCATCACCTACTATAAAAGGACTGGATGTAAATCTGAAGCCTATCTTTACATCCGCACATGGTAAGTCACCTATCTCTATTTCTGCCTGTACCCATGCTGAATCATTCATATAAGGCCCGCCAATTAGTTCCCAGGCACCACCATCCTTTGAAATATACACACGGCCTATGTCAGAACCAGAACCATCAAAATCACGATAATGCCAGAATGATATCTTGCCAGATGAGATCCCGGAAAGGTCTATACTAGTGGATACCAGACCCGAGTCCTCATTATTTGCATAGTTGCTGCCATCTGGGCTATCGCTCCAGGAATACGCTCCGCTATATTTCCTGTTCGAATCCCTCCCCCATTGGTTAACAGTGTAATAAGTGCTGTTATCCCAGTTCGATGTCGTGATGACTTCATCCTCCATATCATCCATGAAATAGTCGGCGATCAGTTCCTTATATGCGAGCCATGTTCTTACACCTGACTTCTGCTGC
>JAXHTA010000304.1:0-5111 GCA_034190285.1 Thermodesulfobacteriota bacterium
TTTCAGGATGTCACCTGGAGTGTATTCCAACAACCGCTCCAAAAAAGTTGAAAAAGCCTATAATACCAAACCTTTCAGCCCAATTTGCCATATTATTGATGCAACGTTAGGGTAGATTCAACCCGCCGGCCCATTCATACAAGGAACACGTGGACCGATGCGTCAATATTTCGCAAAAAGTCGTCCCCAGGGAGTATCTTCCATGTCCATGATCCGCTTTTTTCCGATGAATAGATACCAATAGACATCGTGGTAAAGCCTGGAGGCGGCATAGGACCAGGGAGCCAAACAGGTCTGCAACAGAAGTTTTTCAAATGGCTTGAGCCAGCCGTGGTAGATCATTTTTTGTCCCAGGCTGGCAAGTGTGTTTTGGTTGCCGCTGAAGTGGAAGTTTACATGGGATATGTCATCACCTGCTATCACGATTTTTGCAGGATCTCCCACACCCAGACCCCGCTCATGGGCCAATCTTATAAACTCCAGAGAGAGAGGATCAAATCCCATCATTTTCGCTGCAATGGCATCCACTGCAACAGGATCACCACCGGCCAGGATATAGTTCTTTTCTACCGGGACCATACACCTCGGGCCAGGGCCATCCCCTGCAATCGTCCCATCCATCACCGCGAAAATCCCGCCGTGTATCTCTTTTTGAATCATCAAAAGATCAACAAGGGTCTCATGGATGACGCTGTGCGCCCAATGTCTTTTTTCGTTAAGGAGGCCTCCGAAGGCATTTTTCATGGCCCCGGTCAATGTTGTGAAGACGTGGGTTTTCATGGTAGGAAGATGTATGATATTTTCTCCGATAAACCTTTGGGGAATTTTTAACCCTTTTGGAAAAATCCTGTTGAGAACCAGCACATCACCTTTGGGCTTGTACCGAACCCATTTTTCTCTTTCATAGAGGTGGATATTTCGCAAACCATATTTTTTCACCACTGGTAATTGTTTATTATTAACTTCCCCCTTTTTGGCCGAGACCACCACCGTACGATTGTGGCATGCATACATAAGATCACGAGAGTAGCCATCTTTACGCAACGCCCTGATTACACCCTCAAGCTGCCAGGGGGCAGTGGAACAAGCAGGGAAATACTTCTGCCATGAAACATTGATCTTAAGGGCCGTATCATTTTCTTTGGGTAAAAAGCGCTTGTACTCCGCAAGATGAAGCAGCCTTTGGTAATCTTCGAGAACAGTCTCAGGGCGGGTCTTGAGCACAGCGACTTTAGGGTTTGCCATGATCATCCTTTTCAAAAAACGCCATTTCCGGAAAGACGTTAAGTGTACAAGGTAAATATTACAACAGAGAGCCAGAGGATCAGATTCAAGATCATGGGTCTGTCTGTGATAATTATCCGGATTGGATCTACCCTCTCTTTTTTTTCGTGTATTAGATAGAGATAGCGGAACATTCCATATACAACAAAAAGCACTGTATAGGACAGGTTTGTTGTTCCTGAATTCGCGCTAGTCTTGCTTAACATGCCATATTGCAAATAGGACATCAGCGTTGAAGCTATAACAACAGAGATCATTTGATCAATGAAATACGGCTGGTAGCTGCAAGAGCCTCTTCCAAGTTCTTTAAGAAGATCTCCCTACGCAATTGCTTCCTGCCGTCGCTTGGTTAATGCGAAAAAGAAGGCAATTTGAGCGGTGCATAGTAAAATCCAGGGGCACGTCTCAATCCGGATGGCTGCAGAGCCGGCCAGAACGCGAAGGACAAGTCCGGCGGCAATCACCATAACATCAAGCACAACGACTTTTTTCAGGAAAAAGGAATACAAAATATGAAGGAGCAAATACAAAACGACTATAAGCATGAATCCAGGACTAATAAACCAGCTTAAGATCAAACAACCGGCATGAAGGATCAATGCTGCCGCCGCCGCATTTTTCGCTGAAAGGGATTGAGAAGCGACTGGTCGATTTGCTTTAATGGGATGTGCTTTGTCTTCATCGCGGTCTTTGATATCGTTTGTGATGTAGATTGAACTTGACGCAAGGCAGAATATCAAAGAGGCTGACAAAGCATAAATAAAAAGCCTGATATTAAACAGATTCTGAGAAAATACAAGCGGGACAAAGACAAAAAGGTTCTTGGTCCAGTCAAGAGGACGCATGGAAAAAAGAATCAATTTGAACATGCCGGACCACCTCCTTTTTTTCTTGTCCTGTCATAGTCGGCGCCACTGATTGGCTTCCTCAAGCTCTGCCAGACAAGAACAAAGAGAATCCACTGTTGGGCCACGATAAGCAACGCTGTGATAAGCGTAAAAGGCGCCGGGCTCTCCTGCCAGTGGACGATTTTCCAGATGATGCCTATGATCATTGCCGCTATCATGAATATTTGCGGCAAAATAGTCCATTGATTCATCTCGAAACCTGAATCTTTGGGCGTGCTCATAAAAGGAATTGATATTCGCGCTATTGTGCAGACTAACGACAGCATGTAAACAGGCCATGTACTGAAAACAAGAGATGTCCCCTTGAGCTGAATGCCCATTTTGGCGTCCGGTTCAGTTGCCCAGGCTCTTAGCATAAACCACCTGATCACCATCGTTGCGGCAGCGAGTGGCAGCAGTCTTGCCAGAAAACCCTCATAGAAGCCAGCTTCCAAAATGGTCAGGCAAGAAAAGGTTAGAACCATACCTAATAAGACTGACAGACCCACGATATAGTATGAAAAACGGACACTGTAGGCTAATTGCTGAGATAGGGTCAGCCGGAAGAAGGTGCCGCTAACCACGGAACGCCAGGCAGTTTCGAAAACGCCCCTGGACCACTTCAGCTGTTGTTTACAAAAGGCGTTGAAAGTCGCAGGCGAAAATCCCGGCGCGAGCGGTTCACAAACGTAAGCGGACTTCCATCCATGGCCGTGAAGAGAAAGGGATGTCTCCAGATCCTCAGCCAGTCCAGGCTGATAGCCTCCTATCGAGTCAAGGGCCTTGCGACGAATAACGGCGTTGGTGCCATGCATGCTCCCGGCGCCGATGTGATCCTTACAAACCAATGAGATGTTGAAATATTCCATTGCGGTTTGCGTTGACGCTTGTGCCATCAGATTTTCTTTGGAATTGCAGAAGGTCTCCATTACCTGTACAAAGCCTACAAGTGGATCGTTAAAGAAACCTAACGTCCGGTCCAGAAACTCCGGCCGAGGAGCATGATCTATATCAAAGACTACAATGAAGTCTCCTGAAGTTCTTTCCAAGGCTGAATTAATATTCCCCGCCTTATAGTCCTTGTTGCCATCCCTATTGAGATACGCAGAGCCCAGATTTTTTGCCAGCCCCTTATAGGCGGAATCATGGCTATCGTCCAGGAGATAGGTGCGATGCGGATAGGTGATATGCATTGACGCATTAACAGCCCTTTTCACCATCCACATCGGTTCATTGAAAGCAGTAATGAAAACATCTACACGAAGGCCTGTTGTAGCTTTGGGGATATCTCGTTTTTGAAAACGACAATAAAGATACCACACGAAAAAGAGTTGGGGAATCACAAATAGCAGAAACCAGCCAATTAATAGAGATGCTGCGAAGGGAAGCCGTAAAACGATACACTGTTTTGCGCTATATACTATTAGGTTTACGCTTAAGGCCGCAGCAACCGCGACCAGGATATAGATAATAATTCTATTGAGTTTTGTCGGCATTATCGGGTAGTAATCTCCTTCCACGGAAAAGAAACGTCTTATCAGCCAGGGATTGCCCATGAGTGTTGACTGCTACAAACATATACTTGTATCTGGCGGCATAGCGCATGATGTCTGTAAAGTCCTTTCTTATGGTTGGTTCTCCCCCTCCTAGGGATATACCTCGTGTACCTGCCTCAGCAATGTTGTCAAGGAGATTGTAAATTTTCATGTGGCAGCGAGCCATTCGAGGGCATCAATGAGTACGAATAGTTACCAAGGGGTGATTAAAAGACAGGCGAAGTTCCTGCTTCGCCTAATAACTCCTTAAAATAATCTTCCAAGCGGCGTATCAACAACTTGCCGTTTTTTTTAGCAGCACTCTGAATGGCTTTGATCTTTAGACTGTGCAATTACTGTAGCACCTTCATCGTTCTGTGATTTAAATTGTGCAACGATTTGACCGGAGACCGAATTCATTATTACCATCTAGCCGGAAGTATTATACCTGTATAACAAACGTCCAAACTCCTTGAATTTTCATGGAAAAATGGGAACTACACGAGCCAGGATGAGGCAATGGACTCCATTTCCCACTATTTTGGGAGTCCTGAGAACTTCATCATACCTGGTTCCCCGGTATGCCAATGGTGCTGCTGAACTGCGAATATTCCAGACACGCAATGACTCCTGGATGCCGGCATCTATACCTGGAATATTTTCCTGAGCTTGTCCATCATCTCCTTCCAGGAAACTGACAGTGTAAATATTAAGATCAGTAAGGAGCGCATGACCGGCCTTTTCAATCTCTTCACTGGCCAGCATGGGATAGGAATCCTGAAAAACACAGCCCGCTATGAGCCGCAGCTTTAGGACTGTCTTTTCAAATTTGCATAGGAGATCCTTGGCTTTATGGTATTTGATAAGAGCCCCAAACAGGTCGCCTTCAACTTTTTTTGTAACTATTCAGCGTTCTCTTAATTGAAAGTAGTGATTGCTACATGAAATCAGGCAACTTACCGTTGAACAACAGGTCTAATGCTTGGTTTGATGTAACTCCCTGCTTGCGGCAAGTCGACAAATAGCTTCTTATTCGGCAGAACATTCGGGCGCCATCCATGGATGGAAAGCATCCCGATATCTTCTGCTGAACTTTGGTCATTCGGATATCGTTTTCACCCAAGTTATTGGAAAAGGAAACCAGTTGATTATTCATAAACCTGAGCGTATCTTTCTCGAAATCTCTTAGTCGATCTAATAAGTTTCTGGATTTTGGTTTTTTTATCCGGCCTCTTTTTCCTTTTTTCTTGGGCCGGATCAATTCAGGGCATTCAATTTCGCCCAGTTTAACTTGATAATTCCCTGTAGCTCGCTGCAGGGTCACCACGAAATTCCCTCTCCACCTTTCAGGGGGAGAGGGATAGGGTGAGGGGGTTCAAATAAAGTATTTTCCATTTTGATACCC
>JAXHTA010000305.1:0-5093 GCA_034190285.1 Thermodesulfobacteriota bacterium
GGGCAGCTGAGGTACTCCGGCTTCTTGAGATGAATGAAGGAAACAACTCCGGCAGGGGCATCGGATGCATAAGCTGGGATGGTTCAGTTCATGCCGATCAGTTCTGGCGGCATCACAGCTTCGGTAATGTCCTGGAAAGGCCGTTTAGCGAAATATGGTCGGACCTTTCCGATCCCCTGATGGCCAAATTGAAGCAAAAGAAGAAGTACGTGGGGGGGCGTTGCGCAGAGTGCAAATGGCTGGACATATGTGCCGGTAATTTCAGGGTAAGAGCGGAGGCCGTTACAGGCGATGTCTGGGGGGCCGATCCTGCCTGCTATCTTACGGACCTTGAGATATCCGGATCCGAACAGCCTCCTGAAGGCGCGCCCAGCCCCTCCCTTGAATGCGGACAATGACTATACGCCCACGAAGACTCAGAAGGACCAGGACAATCAGAGATATGGTAAGGGAGACCACACTGTCCGTGACGGACTTAATCTCCCCCCTTTTTGTTAAGCAAGGCACCGGCAAAAGGGACCCAATACCCTCAATGCCTGCACAATTTCAGTTTTCAGTTGATACCGTAGTCGAGGAGGCTGAGGGCCTGTGGTCCCTTGGTATTCCCTCTATTATCCTCTTTGGTCTGCCGGACAAAAAGGATGCAATCGGAAGCAGGTCCTGGGCCGAGGACGGCATCGTACAGATGGCGGTTTCGGCAATAAAGGACCGATTGCCGGATATGGTGATCATTACCGATGTGTGCCTGTGCGAATATACTGATCACGGGCATTGCGGAGTAATCAGAAACGGTGAAGTAGACAATGATGCCACCTTGGAATTACTCGCCCGCCAGGCACTCTCTCACGCTGAGGCAGGTGCCGACTTTGTTGGCCCTTCCGACATGATGGACGGCCGCGTGGCCGCAATCAGGAGAGCATTAGATGAGAATGATCATGGGAATGTCGGTATTCTATCCTATGCAGTAAAGTATGCCTCGTCATTCTATGGGCCGTTTCGAGATGCCGCAGAATCAGCACCTCGCTTTGGCGATCGCGCCGGTTATCAGATGGACCCTGCCAATGCCCTTGAGGCCTTGAAAGAGGTTGAATTAGACATGGAAGAGGGTGCGGATATTATCATGGTAAAGCCTGCCATGCCTTACCTTGATATTATAAGACAGGTCCGTGAAGTGAGTCTGGTTCCGCTGGCTGCTTATAATGTGAGCGGCGAGTATGCCATGGTGAAGGCGGCTGATATGAATGGATGGATTGATGGTGAAAGGGTCATGATGGAGATGCTCATCTCCATTAAGAGGGCAGGTGCAGACCTTATTTTGACCTACTTTGCCAAAGAGGCTGCCTTGTTATTGGGTTAATATTTGCCCTGACTCCTTAAGAGACTATGAACTCTCAAGAAAAGTCTGATCAACAAAAAAACGGTTTACGTCTTGTGGCTTGGGAGATCACAAGAGAATGCAATCTTAATTGTGTTCACTGCAGGGCTGGCTCCGAACGGGGCCCGTATCCTGGAGAGCTTGATACGGCCAAGTGCTTTGAGATCCTGAAGCAGATCAGACTTGTGGGGAAGCCGATTGTCATCCTGACCGGGGGTGAACCGCTCTTGAGAAATGATATTTTCGATCTGGCTGCGCTCGGTTCCCGAATGGGCCTTCGAATGGTGATGGCCACCAACGGAACCATGCTGGACCCCGGAATCCTGGATGAGATAAAGGCTTCGGGAATCAAACGGGTCAGCATCTCCCTTGATGGCGCGAATGAAAATCAGCATGATCGGTTCAGAATGGTCCCGGGGGCTTTCAAAAGGGCTATGCAAGGGATCAGGTTACTTAGAGAATCCGAGATCGAGTTTCAGATTAACACAACCGTCACCAAGCGCAATGTTCATGACCTCGAAAAGATACTGGATATGGCCGTTCAACTGGGAGCGGCTGCGCATCATCTTTTCTTACTGGTTCCTACAGGTCGCGCCAGGGATATGGCGAACCAGGAGATTGATGCAATGGAATACGAAAGGTTGCTGAACTGGTTCTACCACATGAGGGACAAGACACCCCTTCACCTGAAGGCTACATGCGCACCACATTACTACAGAATTCTGCGTCAGGAGGCCCATGCAAGAGGGCAAGAAGTGAATTATGAGACCTACGGCCTTGATGCAATGACCCGCGGCTGTCTGGGGGGAACATCCTTTTGCTTTATTTCCAACCTCGGGATCATGCAGCCCTGCGGCTATCTGGAACTGAACTGTGGAGATTTAAAGAGAGCCACTTTCGGGTCAATATGGCAAGGCTCCGAGGTCTTCAACACGCTCAGAGACTTCTCGGCTTACAAGGGAAAATGTGGCCGATGTGAGTATCTCAGGGTCTGTGGTGGTTGCAGGGCGAGGGCCTTTGAGTCAACGGGTGATTTCTTGGCGGAAGAACCCCTGTGCGCATTTCAACCATCCAAGAAGGTTGCCCATGGATGAGGTGGACAGGACTATCTTAAATGAAATTCAGTCGGATTTCCCCATCACCTCCCGTCCCTACCATGAGCTTGGGAAACGCCTTGAATTGTCGGAACGCGAGGTCATTGACCGGATTCAACGGTTAAGGGACAGGGGCATCATAAGGCGAATTGGCGGCAATTTCCAGTCCAGCAGACTCAACTTCACGAGTACGCTTTGTGCCGCTAAGGTGGCAGAGGATAAGATCGAGCATTTCGTTGAGGTGGTGAATCGTTATCCGGGAGTCACCCACAACTACCTGAGAAACAATGCATATAATATCTGGTTTACCTTTATAGCTCCGGACATGGACCACATAGAGGATGCCCTCAAAGAAATATCGCTCGAAACCGGGGTAAAGGAGATTCAGAACCTGCCCGCTGTCAGGATTTTCAAGATCAAGGTCGATTTTGATGTTTAATGCTCCACAGCTTTTTCGTCCTCTTCTCCTTCCTCTATTTCGTATTCCTCTATTTCGTACTTGTCCATGAACTTATCCTTTTGCTCTTCAGTCATCCTGCCCATATCTATAAGCATATAGGCTATCCCGTCTCTGCGGAGGTCGTCTTGGGACATGATAGCTGCATTGCTCTTTCCCACAGCGCTGTAAAAGGTATACTCCAGAGTAAGCCTGGATTTCTTTAGTCTCTTAACGGATGTCCATCCAAAAAAAATGAAATGATAGCTCAAAAGGACATAGAGAATCGCCGCGAATACGCCGCAAATGAGTGTCCTCTTCGGGAAGGTCATATGAAGTACCTCTCTAACCCAGCGTTCCCACTCAACCGAAAGTATAACAACCCGTTAGCATAGGGGAAGCTAAAGCCATTAAGAAAGCTCTGAAGCGTTATGATATCGTAAGAATTTGCCCTTTTGAAAACAAGGCGCTTTAATCAGCTTAAATTTGTTTCAGAGGGCTAAAGCATTGCAAGATATCCGGATCAATTCTACTATGAATTAACGTAAAATGAGAAACAGATCAAGGGTTTCTTTGTTCGGAAAAAATCAATTAAGGGTCTAAAGTCGGATTTATTGTTGCAACCCTCTCATATATTCTATATGGAATAGACTCGGTAAGTTCTCAAAAAGTCCGGGAATACAAAAGGGCCATGTGGGTCTCTTTTTTAAAGGCCGCAACATAAATTCTTACGCCGCACGTTCAACGCCCCCTGGCTAATTAAATACTACCTCAGTACAGGCGGAAAGGGCGGCCGCTTATTGAGAGGGCTTCCGATGGGGCTGCCCTCGGATGAATTTTATGGCAACATCGCCGTTTTCTGAAATGAGGCAAAACTTTGCGGCCTTTAAAAAAGAGACCCACAGGGCCCTTGGATAGGAGGATATACCCGGACTTTTTGGGAAGTTACTAGGCTTGTAATCAACCAGTTGAATCCTTTCCATAAATGGCGGTTGTATCCGATCTTCCGTCATTTATCTGGAGGGTAAAGAGCAAACTCAATGTATCATAACAAGGTGGTTCAGGAAGCGAGACGAGGTTAGACAGATGAAAGGGATTATTCTTGCGGGTGGTTCTGGGACCCGCCTCTATCCGATTACCCGCGTGGTCAGCAAGCAACTTCTGCCCGTTTATGACAAACCAATGATTTATTACCCCCTCTCCATACTTATGCTGGCCGGGCTTCGGGAGATACTGGTTATCTCTACACCCAGAGATCTATCGCTATTTAGGGAGCTTTTGGGCAATGGCTCACAATGGGGAATAGAGTTTAGCTATGTTGAACAGCCCCGGCCTGAAGGTCTTGCCCACGCATTTATCATCGGGCGTGATTTCATAGGAGATGATAGTGTTTGCATGGTCCTGGGCGATAACATTTTTTATGGGCAAGGCATGCGGCAGAAGCTGAAAAAGGCCTCATCTCAGAAGGACGGGGCAACAATATTCGGGTATTGGGTTAAAGATCCTGAGCGCTATGGCGTTGTTTCCTTCGACCGGGAAGGCCGTGCCGTGGACATAGAAGAAAAACCCGTTGATCCGAAATCGAACTATGCCGTAACGGGGCTTTATTTTTATGATAATCGTGTGAAGGATATTGCCACCGGATTACGTCCCTCCGCTCGGGGAGAGCTTGAAATTACCGATGTCAACCGTGCCTACTTGGAGACGGGAGATCTGTTTGTTGAAAAACTGGGACGTGGGATCGCCTGGCTTGATACCGGCACCCATGAGAGCCTCATGCAGGCGGCGAATTTTATCCAGGTGATTGAGGAAAGACAGGGGCTTAAGGCATTATGTGTTGAGGAGATAGCCTATCGCATGGGGTACATAGATGCCGTGCAACTGGCAAGGCTGGCCAGGCCGCTTATGAGCAACGGATATGGACAATATCTCTTCGATATCCTGGAACAAGAGGGTGAATAGAAGTGAAAGTCTTGGAAACACCACTCAATGGTGTGCTGGTTGTTGAACCGGATATATTTGGGGATAAACGCGGGTTTTTTTTGGAGACATATAATTACAAGAGGTATGGGGAGGCGGGTATAGGGACGAATTTTGTTCAGGACAATCTTTCCTACTCGGTGCGGGGGACCCTCAGGGGGTTGCATTACCAGCATCCCCATGCACAGGCGAAGTTGGTACAGGTGAT
>JAXHTA010000306.1:0-5088 GCA_034190285.1 Thermodesulfobacteriota bacterium
CTTCTTGATCATCAGGATGAATTACAGTCACTTTTTACAGGCGGAACAGTGGTTCATTGTTTTTTTGGAGAGAGAATAGATGATCCTCAGGTTGTTAAGCTGTTGATCAGGAGAATTGCAGGATCTCACTATCTCTGATCTTGCGGCCGATTTCAGGGCACCGACCCCGTCAGCTGCCGCCGAACAGCTTGTGGTCGAAAAAAGGGCTCTGTCAAATCGCCTAGATGAGATGAAAAAGAGGCTGTTGTCGGGGATACGTCTAAACATAAGGAATCAGACTGAGAATCTGGACCGTTTATCAAAGGCACTCCAGAACCCGGCCAAGCGTCTTGCCGAGGCTTGGATGCGTCTTGATGATGTCCATTCCCGGCTCCTCCGGCTTATGGGTCTGATTGTCCGGGACGGACGAAAGAGGTTCGACTCTGAGACACGCGCCTTACTCCTTCATTCCCCAATGCGCACGATATCCTCCCTGCGCCAGCGTCTGGATTTCCACAAGCACTCTCTTTCACGGGCCGTAATCAGGAGCCTTGAGGGTAGGCGGATGGGCCTCTTTCTCTTGGAGGAGAGGATCAAAGACCTGGGTCCCTTGTCAATTCTCAAGCGGGGATACAGCATAACTCGAAAGCTTCCGGACAAAACCGTCTTAAGGGATGTAGCAGGTGTAGAAAAGGGAGATCAGGTTCAAGTCCTTTTGGCAGAGGGGGGGCTGGAATGTCGGATAGAAAAGGTGATGTTGCGGCTCATTAACTGACAGACAGAGAGTATCGCTTTGGTATCTCTATCATTTTGCAGGATTGAAATCGGGGAGAATAATGGTCGAAAAAAAGTTTGAAGAGGCGATGGAACGGCTGGAGAAAATTGTGCGTAGTCTTGAGGGTGGGGAGTTGTCCTTGGAGGATGCAATCAAAGACTTTGAGGAAGGCATGGATCTTATCAAATTCGCTTCCAACAAACTGGAGGAGGCCGAAAAAAAGGTGTCCCTTTTGGTACAGGAAAGCGATGGCAAGCTCACCCTGACCCCTTTTGATGCTGAAAAAGAGAATGAATAGAGAATGGAAACTAACGCGCTATGAACCTACAAGCATATCTCAGTGAAAGAAAAGTCATTGTTGACAAGGCACTCGATTCGTGTCTCCCAGAGCCGGATGGCCCTGCACGTGACATTGTAAGCGCAATGAGATACAGCCTATCTGCAGGGGGCAAGAGACTGCGGCCCATCCTTTGCATGGCAGGTGCTGAGGCCGTAGGAGGGCCCGAGGCCGATACACTTCCCGTAGCGTGCGCTCTCGAATTGATCCATACCTACTCCCTGATCCATGATGACCTCCCATTGATGGATGATGGGGACTTGAGAAGGGGGAGACCGTCCAGCCACAAGGTCTTCGGGGATGCCGTGGCCCTGTTGGCCGGTGATGGTCTGCTGACGGAGGCCTTTAACCTGATGACAGCTGCCGAATTAACAGAGAAGATATCTCCTCATGTCATACTCAAGGTGATCGGCATTATTGCCCAGGCCGCCGGATACCGAGGGATGGTAGGGGGGCAGGTGCTTGACATTCAGTCCGAAGGAAAAACAGTCGATTTTCCTATTGTAGAATTTATCCATTCGCATAAGACGGGGGCCTTAATCGCGGCCTCGGTCGTCTCCGGCAGTATCCTTGGCGGCGGGAACGAATCCCAGATTCAGGCCGTCACCCACTATGGTCGGCACGTAGGTCTGGCATTTCAGATCTCAGATGATATCTTAGATATTGAGGGCAATTGCAGGACTATGGGAAAGACGGTTGGAGTCGATGAGGTTGACAGGAAAATGACTTATCCGGCAGTAATCGGTTTGAGCAGATCCAAAGAAATCCAGTCGGAACTAGTGGAGACCGCCGTCGAATCGTTGCGAGAATTTGGTCACAGGGCAGAACCCTTGCGCCAGATTGCTCGATATATTATTGAAAGGCAAGAGTAGTCAACCTAATGCAGAAAAGACTGTTGGACAAGATTAACAGCCCGGCTGATCTTAAGGGTCTCTCTCTTACGGAGCTTGGAGACCTGGCCGAAGAAATCCGTAATGAGATTATCACGACCGTTGCCAAAAACGGCGGACACCTGGCGCCCAGCTTGGGTGTCGTTGAACTGACTATTGCCCTCCATTATGTATTCAATGCGCCAAAGGATAAGATCATCTGGGATGTGGGACATCAGGCCTATGCACACAAGATCATTTCAGGCCGGAGGGATCGGTTTCATACGCTTCGTACGTACGGTGGGATCAGCGGTTTTCCCAAGAGAGCCGAGAGTCAATACGACACATTTGACACGGGGCACAGCAGCACCTCCATTTCAGTTGGCCTGGGAATCTCAACGGCCATGGCGCTTGAGAGGAAAAAGGACAAGGTCATTTCAGTAATTGGCGACGGCTCCATGACGGCAGGCATGGCATTTGAGGGCCTCAACCAGGCAGGGCATACGGAAAGGGACCTGATAGTCGTCTTAAATGATAACGCCATGTCCATATCACCCAACGTAGGGGCCTTTTCCTCCTTCTTGAGCCGAAAAATGACTGGAAGGAGGTTTGTCAGTTTAAAGAGAGATCTGGAGAGCCTAATAAAATCTCTCCCGGGAGTGGGCGAGAATATTTTGAACTGGGTCCGCAAGAGCGAGGATTCTCTTATCACCTTTTTTACGCCTGGGATGCTATTTGAGGCATTCAAGTTCAAGTATATCGGACCAATTAACGGGCATCGACTCGACAGGCTTATCGAGGCGTTCAGTAACACTCGCCACCTGGAAGGCCCCGTTTTGGTTCATGTCCTCACAGTCAAGGGAAAGGGATACGACCCTGCTGAAAAGGATCCGACCCACTACCACGGCGTTGGTTCATTCGAGATATCCACAGGCTCGCCTCCTCGAGTTAAGACCAAACCAAAGCCATCTTATACTGATGTATTCGGTAAGACGATGGTGGACCTGGCCCGAGACAATAATAAACTGTATGCCATTACGGCGGCCATGCCTGAAGGAACTGGATTGACAGAATTTGCCGGGGCCTTCCCCGAGAGATTCCTGGACGCGGGAATCTCTGAACAGCACGCCGTAACTTTTGCCGCAGGCCTTGCCACGGAAGGCTTCAGGCCCGTTGTCGCTATTTATTCCACCTTTCTTCAGAGGGCCTATGATCAGATTATCCACGATGTATGCCTGCCGAATCTGCCCGTGGTCTTTGCAATTGACCGGGGCGGGCTTGTGGGAGAAGACGGACCGACCCACCACGGGCATTTTGACATAACCTATCTGCGCAGCCTGCCAAACATGACCCTTATGGCCCCAAAGGATGAGAATGAGTTGAGGAATATGCTCTACACCGCTTTGCATCAGCCCGGGCCGGTGGCGATCAGGTATCCCAGGGGAAAGGCATTGGGTGTCCATATGGATTTGGATTACAGGACCATTCCAATCGGCCAATCGGAGATTCTCAAACAAGGTGATGACCTGCTGATTCTGGCCCTGGGAAGCACCGTACACCCCTCCCTGGAGGCCGCCTCAGATCTGGAGAGAGACGGCTGCTCCGTGGGCGTTGTGAACTGCCGTTTCGTAAAACCGATTGATGCGAAGTTGGTGGAGATTTCCGCCTCAGTCGGCAGGGTACTTGTGGTAGAAGAAAACATCAGGCAAGGAGGCTTGGGTGGGGCGATCTTGGAGCTATTCAGCGACATGGGCCTCGAAAACGTCCATGTGAGAAGGATCGGATTGCCCGACAAGTTTGTGGAGCATGGACCGGCAACCCTTTTAAGAGAAAAGTACGGGCTTGATGCCTCAGGGATTCTGAGGCAAGCAAGAGATATTATCGGATGAGTCGCAAAACGGCCCAGAGGACCAGACTGGATCTACTCCTGGTTCAAAGGGGGCTGGCAGAGAGTCGCGAAAAGGCCAGGGCCATGATTATGGCCGGCCTTGCCCAGGTTGACGGGGTTACTGTAGACAAATCAGGGCATTCCGTTCCCATTGAAGCGGTAATTTCTTTAAAAAAACCGCGCATTTCCTACGTCAGCCGGGGCGGGCTTAAGCTAGAGGCGGCCCTGAATCAATTTTCAGTTGATGTTGATGGCCTGGTCATACTGGACGTGGGTGCCTCTACAGGCGGATTTACTGACTGTTTGCTCCAGCACGGGGCTCGTAGGGTTGTCGCTGTAGATGTGGGCTATGGTCAGCTCGACTGGAGGCTTCGCCAGCACTCCGGGGTGGAGGTCCTAGAAAAGACAAACATACGCCACTTGAGACCCAAAGACGTCGATATCCCCATCCATGGGGCGGTAATTGATGTTTCCTTTATATCGCTTGCCCTTGTCGTCCCAACCGTCTCCATGCTCCTCAAAAACCATGCCTTCATCATCGCCCTGATCAAGCCACAGTTTGAGGTGGGAAAAGGGCAAGTTGGAAAGAATGGGGTTGTACGGGATCCAAAACTGCATCAAGAGGTCATCGACCGACTCAGGACCGTTTTCCAGGGCCTTGACTGGACTGTGCAAGGGCAAATCCCTTCCCCGCTGTTGGGCCCGAAGGGAAACCGCGAGTTTCTTATGCATCTCACACGATAGACCAGCAAATGTGGAGAGCGTCTCCTGTGGGGATGCCTTCGCGTGGATCTTACGGCAGCACCAAAGTGCCCCTCATGACACTCGGACAGGAGAATAAGTAAGTTCTAAAAAAGTCCACGAATACAACAGGGCATGTGGGTCTCTTTTTTAAAGGCCGCAAAGCAAAGATCCAGGTCCAGAGCACCCGGCTTTGGTTATCCCCAGAGGGGATTTCTTTTGTGGACGTTCATTGACTTATTGAAATTCTAACTGAGGTTTCACCGTTTTTGGAGTTTGTTCGATCCGGTCAACGGACTTTGCGCTGACCCGAAACCTGAACCCGAGTCAGTTGGCACGAAAAATGAGTTTCACATTTTATGCCAATTATTTCAATATGTTATACTCACTTTTTGCTTGCAATTCACTCCTTTTCACGGTAGGATACATGCATAACTTTTTGATATCCTAATAGAAAGGAGAGACTTGATATGTTTATTCTAAACGATATCCTTCGACC
>JAXHTA010000307.1:0-5059 GCA_034190285.1 Thermodesulfobacteriota bacterium
CTACAGTTGCAGAACACTCCGGAATGGGCGGTATTGGTTCGGGAGGGGGCGGACATGGAAGAGGAAGGGGTGGTAGATAGACAAGATCACTTTTCTTTGGTGCCTATCATTTCTGCAGGAGGGAACATTATGGGAAGCACCGACCCGACCGTGGCGGCCGAATCAAAACCGAGTTGTGGAAAAGGGATAGAAGTGCCCTCAGAGAGGGAAAGGAAGGCCCTGGCGTCTTTGAAATCGATAAAAGAACGCGTCAGAGTGTTGAAGAAACGCCTGAGTTCATTAAGCGCTTCGGGCACTGACGAAAACACTGGGGAGATACTGGATTTAAAGGAACAGCTGGCGAGCCTCAAATCGGAATGGGACAGGTGGGAAGTAGAAAAACAAGATGCCGCAAGGGAGAGGATGATTTTACTGGGGCACGAAAGCCCTTGATAGGCCATTATTGGCCATGGTGTCTGTCTTAGACGTATTCCACACCATAAACCCCGAATCAATTAACGTCAAACCCCTTCTGCCGGTCGGATGTTCCGTTATTAGGGGAAGAGGGCCTCAGTTTAAGATTTTTTCAATTCGTAATTCGCAACCGTCTGTACGATCAATATGATTCAGTTATACCGTCTGTCCAAGAAATTCGGGTCCAAGATCGCCCTAGATGACATGAACCTGCGAATTCGTAAAGGAGAATTCGTTTTTGTAACAGGCCCCAGTGGTGCTGGAAAGACCACTCTACTTAGGTTGATCTTTGGCGCGGAAAAACCTGCCAGCGGGCATATATTGATTAATGGAATCAACTTGAATCGCATCAGCCGGTCAAAACTTGATTTGCTTCGCCGGAAGATAGGCTTTGTTTTTCAGGATTTCAAGTTATTGCCAAAGAAATCGGTGTTTGAAAACGTCGCTCTGGCCCTTGAGGTGACCGGTGAAAGTCCCACACTAATTAGAAAAAAGACGCATCAGACATTGAGGCTGGTCGGATTGGCTGAGAAAGAAAAGGTCCATCCCCTTCAGCTTTCTGGTGGGGAGCAACAAAGAGTGGCTATTGCCAGGGCCATTGTGAAGGAGCCTTTGCTTATCCTTGCCGACGAGCCGACAGGCAACCTGGACCCGGACCTTACAAAGGACATAATGGTTCTCTTCAGGAGCATACACATTAAAGGCACTACCATCGTCGTTGCAACTCACAGCCGGGAGCTACTCGAAGACACGGCACAAAGGGTAATCTTTTTGAATCAGGGGAGAATTGCCGGGGAAAAATGACATTAAGGTTGTGGTCGTACTTTTTCAGACAGACACTGAGCAATATGATAAACAATCGGACTGTTCACGCCATAGGCTTGGGCACTATGGTTGCATCTCTTTTGATCTTAGGCACATTCTTAGTCTTGTTTGTGAACTTAAATGCCTGGATTGAGGGATGGGAACATTCACTGTCTATGTCTGTTTACCTCGAAGATGGAATAACTGACCCTCAAAGCGATAGAGTTATCTCTTTTATTAATGGATTGCCTGCCGCTGAGATTGAGCGCTTTATCTCCAAAGACGACGCGTTGAGGGATTTGAGGAGCGCTCTGGGTTCCCAGGCTGGTCTGCTTGAAGGCCTTTCGGAAAATCCCCTTCCCGCCTCTTTTGAGGTTGTCTTTGACGCCATTGACGGTGAAATAGACATTCAAGAAATAAAGAAAGAGATCGAGGACCTTGAGGGTGTCGAAGAGGTTCAGTATACCGAAGATTGGCTGGAACGTTTCGAAGGCCTTATGAGCATGGTCAGGCTCGTTGGGTTCGTTGTCGGTGGACTTTTCTGCATAGGAATCCTCTTCATAGTGACCAATACGATAAAACTGACTATTTATTCACGAAGAGACGAAATTGAAATCTTGAAGCTTGTTGGGGCTACCGATTGGTTTGTCAAGATACCCTTCTTATTAGAGGGAATGGTTCAGGGAATACTGAGCGGAATTTTGGCTCTCCTGGCGCTCTTTTCGGGGTTTATCCTTCTATCAACAAAAAACATGTATTTCTTGAGTCTAGCTGTGTTGGATATCATCTTCCTTCCCCCCAAGTATGCCATTTCGATCCTTTTGACAAGCGTGGTCTTGGGATTTGTGGGGAGCCTGATCGCAGTTGGTCGCTTCTTTGACGTTTGATGGAAAGGATTATGTCTTCGTTGTCAAAGGCTTTGTTTGTTCCTGCCATTGTTTTTTTCAACCTCCTTTCAGGGCATTCTAACGCTACTTCTGATCCAGCATCCAGGACTGGGCAGGACCAGATCAAGAAAATCGAATCACAGCTTTCCAAGGAACAACAAAAACTTAAGACCTTTAATACTCAGGAAAAAGATATTTTGGACCTGCTTTCTGATCTCGAACAGGAGGTGGCCGAGAAAAGGCAGGCCGTAGAAAAACTGAAGAGCAGGATTCGTTTAGCCAAATTAGAATATGGAAGGTTGGAACAGAGGTTGGCAGATCTGGAAAATGCCTTGGAGAATGCAGAGATCCGAATAGCCGGCAGGCTTGTGGCCTTGTACAAACACGCCAGAAAAGGGTATTTCAGAATCCTGGCCGATGCGAGGGACCTTAGCCAGTTCTGGCACAGGGTGAAATATATTAAGAGCATCATGGAAGAAGACAGCATAGTCCTAACTGGACTTGCTGAAGAACAATATAGACACAATAAAGCGGTATTGCAGATAAAGGAACAACTCATTGAAAAAGAGGCCAGGAAGCAACAAGAAGAGGCGAGACTGGCGCTTCTGAGAGAAAATCTTGAGGAAAAGGTCATTCGTCTCATGAACATCCATAAAGAGAAAGAATTCTATAAAACGGCAGTAAAGGAATTACGACTTGCAGCCCAGGACCTGAAGAAAACCCTTTTGAATATTGAAGAAAAGGAAGAATGCAAGATCTCATTTTCTCATCGCTTTGCTGATTCCAAGGGCCAACTGCCTTTTCCGCTTGAGGGGAAGGTAATTAAAGGCGATAAACTCTTCGGGTCCGGGAACCTGGATCTACACAAGGGTGTTTTCATTGAGAGTTCTTCGGATGTCAGAGTAAAGGCCGTTTTTCCCGGGAGGGTCGATTTTTCAGGGAATCTGAAGGGCTACGGTGAGATTGTCATCATTAATCACGGGTCAAGGTTTTTTTCTATATCTGCACACCTTTCAACAAGAAAAAAGGATGAAGGTGATGCGGTTGCAGGAGGGAATGTTATTGGCCTGGTTGGAGGGAGTGGCCCCTTGAACGGGCCAAGGCTTTACTTTGAAATCAGAAGGGCCGGAAAGAGCTTAGACCCGTTAGAGTGGCTGAAGATTCGCTGACTCGCCAAGACCACCAGCAGTAGTAAGCAGCCTTCATTATAACCTGCCAATAACTCTGTCAGCCGGCTAAGGTATAAATTTTTTAGTTGTTTTTGGTGTGGAAATCCACTAAAGGTTCTAGATTCAATTCAAGAAAACAACAGGAGCAGGAAAATGCCGGGTTCCAAAAAAAAGCTAGTTCTGGACATAGTTTTGTTATCCTTCTTCGTCGGAGGTATACTCTTTCTGAACGGAAACACCGGTGAGGTAAAGGCGGACACCGATGAAGTATACAAGAATATTGAGGTCTTTACAGATGTGCTTAGACAGGTAGAACGGAATTATGTGGAACCACAGGATCCTCAAGAACTGATTTATGGGGCCATCAAAGGAATGATCCGCAGCCTCGATCCACATTCCTCTTTCATGACAAAGGAAGAGCATGGGGAATTGATTCTGGAGACAAAGGGTAGTTTTATGGGGATCGGTATCGAGATAACTATTAGAGACAATATTCTGACCGTTGTATCCCCCATCGAGGGCACGCCTGCGGACAAGGCGGGGATAAGGGCAGGGGACAAGATCATAAAGATAGAAACCCAATCCACCAAGGACATGACGATGATGGAGGCAGTCAAGAAAATCAGGGGGCCCAAGGGGACAAGGGTTGAATTGACTATTGCACGGGAAGGGATGGAAAAGCCTTTAGAGTTTTCTATTACACGAGATGTAATTCCTTTAATAAGCGTAAGGCACCATTTCTTGACCCCTGAGATCGGCTATGTGCGTATCTCCAATTTTCAGAGTAATACGAAAAAGGAACTCTCTTCGGCCCTTGAAGCACTGGAAAAGGATGGCAAACCGAAGGGTCTGATTCTTGATCTGAGGAATAACCCCGGAGGGCTTCTGTCTCAGTCCATAGAAGTTGCAGATATCTTTCTTAGTTCCGGATCAATTGTCAGTACCAAAGGCAGAAATACTTCTCAAAACATAAAGGCGACCGCTCACGAGAATCAGAAGTCGAGAGATTATCCGATCATTGCCTTAATCAATGGTGGGAGTGCCAGCGCTGCAGAAATAGTAGCTGGTGCCCTCCAAGACAATAAAAGAGCTATAATTTTAGGGACCAGGAGTTTTGGAAAGGGTTCTGTTCAGACGATTTTCTCATTGGCTGACGGATCCGGGCTGCGTTTAACTACTGCCCGATACTACACACCAAACGGGAAATCGATTCAGTTGAGTGGAATTACGCCTGACATTGAATTGGCGTTTGTCCCCCCGAGCAATGAGAAGGAGGAACTTCCTCACCGCTTCACGAGAGAGGAGGATTTGGAGGGCCATATGCCTTTAGAAAACAGGGAATCTGCGGATGATGAACCGGAAACAGAGAAAGATAAACAAGTGGAAGTGCTCCTCGGAAAGGACAACCAGGTCCGCCACGCATTGCAGTTACTCCAGACCTGGAGCGTCTTCTCACGGATCAAGGCCGACACTTGATCTGTCTTAAAGACGCATGTTGTCACTTTGGGTTAGACCAGCAAGGGATATTGGAACTTTTTCAGGTGTGAAAGCGCCTTATTTTCAAAGGCCAAATTATTACAAAATATTTGACATATTCCTGCGGTCAAAATTCCGATCTTCCTTTATCTTGACGACAAATCCTTTCCTTGTTTTCGCCCAGACACTGGTTCAACTTGATAATTCCCTGTAGCTCGCTGCAGGGTCACCACGAAATTCCCTCTCCACCTTTCAGGGGGAGAGGGATAG
>JAXHTA010000308.1:0-5030 GCA_034190285.1 Thermodesulfobacteriota bacterium
GGAGAAAAACCCCTGGCTACTCGATTATGCATTTTTCGCTTCAGCTTCCCATTCTACCCAATAGCTTTCCGATGCTTTTAATATATCTGTATATTGAACCTCTTGTCCTGTGTCCAAGAAAAGATTCAAGGTTTCGAAATCCAGTTTCAAAAATCCATTGGTAGTAGCAATGGTTACCGAAAGCTCTTTTGAATCCGTTGATAAAATTTCAATTTGGATTAAACCCAATTCTTCCTCAAAAGGAATGGATTCTCCATCATAATTCACAAATTCGATATTTTTCAGTCCACCGAATTTCAGGATAAAACTGTCTCCAATAGGTTTCAATCTTGATCGTACATAGGGTATGTTGACAAACATTACGAATGTTCCGTCATCTTCATGTGATACGACAGTTATTTCTCCGTCATGCAAGATATTCCATATGGCTATATTCTGTGATCCATTATTTATTTTGCCGAACGGCGGAGCTTTGCGGCGAGTGAAACGAGTCCGCAACAGTAACTGGTTAACCACCAATTATTTCATTTAAACCATCTATAATGAGAGCCAACACTTCATCAGATACTTTTGTAATCTTCTTGCCAATTCGCTTTTCGGAAAGAACTCGAATCTGGCTGATCTTTACCCAGGATTTTTTTGGAAGCCCGGTCGTCTCAAGCTCCAAGGTCAATGGGTAGCCAGCTCTTTGAGGCCGACTGGTAATTGCAACAGCAATGACCGTTCCAGATCTCTCATTAAACACATTGTGGCTTAAAATAAGAACAGGGCGTAAACCGCCCTGTTCGCTTCCAATAACTGGATTTAAGTCTGCCCAGTGTATGTCCCCCCTTAATATTCTGGCCATTCTTCCAACTCCGACGAGAAGCCTTCCTCAGCTAAAGATTGTTCGAATTTTGGGTCAAGCTTGGCACACTCTTGGGCAAGACGGCTTTTATCAATTCGATTCAGTTTTTCAGTAACAGCTTGCTGAATAGCGTTACTGCGATTTGGAAAAAATTTTGACTTCACGAGAAGATCGAGCCGTTTTAACGTCTTGTCGTCAATTGTAATTGCAATCTTTGAAGCTGCCATTTTTATCACCTCCAAGTATGATGATATATCATACTGAATGCACTTTCAAGCATATTTTTTAAGTGGTTAAGGTTTGAGCTCACTGGTTTTTGTGGAGCGCAGCGGAGGCAAAAATCCAGTGCGGCGATTTGTTAGCTTTCTGTGCCTTTTCGCATATTCATAGATTAATCTCATGAATGAAAATCCCCGCTTTTGTGTTAATCTTCTCTGCCAGTTCAATAACTCTCCTATGATGGGTGAAAAGAAGTACCTGGGTACTTGATGCCAACTCCGCTAAAACCTCCAAGCAGACGCGGGTACGGTTGTCGTCAAAACCAATGAGAATGTCATCCACGACAAAAGGCATGGACTCGCCCTTGCTCAGATGTTGTTCAAGAGTGGCCAGACGTAGGGCAAGGTAGAGCTGATCGCGTGAACCATCGCTCATACCGTCGACAGCGACCTCTTTGTCGTCGGGGCGTACTCCCAGCAAGATGGGCTTGCCAGAGTCATCCAATTCGTCGCGAAGTCCCGCATATGAGCCCAAGGTAAGCTTGGAGAATAGTCCACCTGCTCTTGTCAGAACCGGGGCCTGGTTTATCTTTCGGTAGTTTTCGATTTGTTGCTCAAGGATAAGTGCGGCGGTCTGTAGACGAAGATATTGTTCGGCATTTGAGGCTATACTGGCGAGGTGTTCCTCCGCCTCTTCCGATGCATTCGCAGCCAGGGCGCTGCCATCCTTTGCATTGATTTCATTTTGAAGCGTCTGTCGGCGATCCCTTAAGTTGTCCCGTTCGTCATGAAGCTCCTTCAGCTCACTGGAGACTATTTCAAGTTCACCCTCTATTGCATCTATCTCCGATGCTTCAGACTCTTTTTCCAAATCTTCAATACTCAGTCCATCGCCATTTCGATTGAGCTCTTGTTCGCGCATATCCAAGCTCTTCTGGAGGTCGCGTTTATTTTGCGATTTCTCAGCAGCGGCCACCAGTTCTTCATCGGTTTCGACCTTGGCCTGAGCCCTCAATGCGGCTAACTGTTCCTTGGAATTTCGGATCGTGATGTCGGCATCTCCGACTTCCTGTTGAATTTCTTTGATTTGGGATTCTATTTTAGTCAAGCTTGCTCGGGCTTCACGTGCCGAGTTCAGATCGTTATTCAATTGAGTGGCAATCGCTGAAGCCTCTAGCCCTTCTCGTCCAAACCCTATGCCGTCGGCAAACTCGAATACCTTTTTCTCGAATTTCTCCTTAACCTGATCCATCCCGTATATTCGTCTGCGCAACTCTTCGGACTTGTCGTATTTATCAAAGAAAGACAACAGGTTGTCGAATGTTTCGGTGGCATGCTCAGGATGAACATCTGCCCTTAGAACCAGACCTTCTATTGCCTTACTCCATTCCTGTGTCCAACTTGAAAGATCTACGCCGACTGACTTCAACTCATCCTGTTTTCTCTTTAGTCGAATTTCAGATTCGCTGAGTGAGTGTTCAATCTGGTGTCGTTTTTCACGAACCTCTTCTTCTTCCTCAGCTCTCTGTTCACACAACGAGATCAAAGATTCAAGGCTCATGCCCTGTGTATCTATTGACGAGTCGAATTTTGATATTTGATCTGAAACAGTTTGTTTCAGTTGTTCACACTCTTCGGCGAGATTTTTCTCATTTGATGAGTAGCGTTTGGCTGTTTGGACTTTTTCAATAAGGTTTTCTACTCTGAGAAGCCACTGCTTCATCTCTCTCGGGGTTCCAGTCTCTATCTTCAGCGGTTCCCAGATAGCGGACCACCTTGCTTGGAAATCATTTTGTCTGGCTTTTACATTTTCGAGGTTTCGCAGTAGATCATCAATTCGCGATTGGAAAGTTTCTATCTTTGATTCTAGCTCTGCCCGCTTAACCACCTGGTCAGCTTCCATTCGGAGGCGATCAGATATGTGGTCAGCAGACTCGACCTTCTTTTCGTATGTAGACGGTAAATCGTCATCTTGGGCGTATTCAGAAAGCTCGCTTTCAGCAACATCGGTCTGTTCGATATACTTGCGTTTGATCAACCGCCAGCCGACACTTCGAACATCTCGCGACGTTTCCAAATCAGAAAGGGTTGGCACATCATGTTGAAGCAAAAGCGCCTTCAAATCTTGTTCTGCTTGCCTTTTCTCCTCTTCGACTTCCAGCTTTTTTCGAGCTGTAGTTTTGGATTCTTCTAACAGGTCGTCATTTTCTTTTTCGAACTGATCCAACGTTTCAGATACAGGCAGGGATAGTTTTAATACGGAATCAACGGTACCTTTGAATCTTCCCAGCCTGGCTAGCTCATCTTTGCATGCCTCATTCTCGCCAGAAACCTGTTTTTGTGCCTCGGCTAACCGCTGCTCCAAATTACCTGATTTACGAGCTGCAGCAATTGCGGCTTTTAGCTCTTTCAAGTCAATGTCGGATTGGGAGTTGTTGTCTAATTCGCTTTGTAGAGATTTGCGCTCGTCTTCGATATCTCTAATGGATGCTTCCGTCTGTTCCTTGTTTTGGACCAACAAGCTGTGTTTTTTGGTCAATCCTGAAATCCATTTTTTGTTATTGAGAACAGGTCGCAAATCGTCGGCTTGATCCATACCGACATCCGGGCGAACAGTTTTGAGTATGGTTTCGGCTTCGTTGCGCAGCAATCGCCTTTTACCATCTTGTTGCGGACGGTCTTCGAGCGTTTTCTCGACGGCTCCAAGGTCCTTGTGAAGGGCCAAGATAGCTTCTTCATTTTCAAGAAGATCGTTTCGAATGTTTAAAGATTCTGATTCCCCTTTTAATCGAAGCAGCTTTGCTTCTAATCGCTCCTTGGTCTCACAGGCAGCTTGAAGATTGCTGCTGGCGGCTTTTCTCTTTTTCTCAAAATCTTCCGTCAACAGATCCACTTGACCCAAGGCTTCAATTTTTTCCAGGACACTTCGACGCTCAGCCAGGACTTCCTTTACGCGGTTGACCCTCTCCAGGCGACTTTTCACTTTGCCTTTTGCTTCAATGTCTTTTTCGATTTTCTCAATGGCCGCCTTCGTCTCTGATAGCTCTGTTTGCAGTTTCTTCCAGTCAAAAACAGGCAAGGTCGCGTCTTTTATTCTTTTCTGGGCTTTCTTATAGCTGGCGATTGCCTGGTTTAAAACCGACTTGGAACCTCGCGATTTGAAAATCTCGTCCGCGCTGTTTTGCATCGTAGTCAAAACTTCCCGTAGATTTGCAGTTCCAACTGCTGCACTAAAAAGAGCCTGGCCAAGATCGCCGGACTGCTCCAGCAGTTCGCGGCCCCCCGCGATCAGTCTTTCATGATCGATTCCCCAAAGCTTTGTAAATAGGTTTTCGTCAATGTTTGCGGGAATAAACGGTACCAGAGAACCATCGTCCAGCGATTCGTTGGTACCGTACTTCAGCAATGTATCCTTATTTCCCTTTTTTCTTGTAAATTCGAGGGCTGAGCCATCTGCAAGTCGCAACTGCCCCCCGATTCGAAGTTGTGAATTCGAATGCAAGAAATTGTCGTTGGTCCTGGCGGGAATACCAAATAACCAAGCGATAAGGGCTCGAAGCGAAGTGCTTTTACCTGCTTCGTTGTCACCGTAGATTAGATGTAATCCGAAGTTGCCATCAGCAAGATCTAACGATTGCTCCGTAAATGGGCCATAGGCAAGCAGGTCAAGACGGTCGATTCTCATCTCGTACCTCCTACCGTCAGTAACCTTCCGATCAACATATGCTTTGCTTCTTCAACAATTCGATGGACGGTTTGTTCGTCATCCAGGTTTAAAACAGAGTCATCGCCAAACGCCTCGGATGGTGCCTTTTGTCTGAGTTCTGCAATTTTGTCTTTCAATCCGTCAATATCGTCAGTGCCATTGGTGATATTCAAAATCTCCTTCAGTAATCTCCCCATAGCGCTGTCATCTGCCAACGTTGATTCCAAATCGAGCTTACCGGTGGTGGCATTCTCTACTC
>JAXHTA010000309.1:0-5016 GCA_034190285.1 Thermodesulfobacteriota bacterium
GAACGCGACCCCATCTTATCCAGATCAGTGGTAGTAACGCCGTTTAAGTTCTTTGGCTCAATAACAAAGGCTGAAAGGCCCCTGCCCTTGGCCTCTCTGTCAGTATAGGCGTAATAGATAAGCACGTCGGCAACGCTGCTATTGGATATCCAGGTCTTGGAACCGTTCAGGAGCCAGTGGTCTCCCTTATCTGCAGCATTCGATTTCATGGCCATAACATCAGAGCCCGCGTTTTGTTCAGTTATCGCGAAACCGCCAACGTACTCGGCGGTCACGAGCTTGGGTATGTATTTTTTCTTTAATTCTTCGGAGCCGTAGGTGAAGATAGTATAGGCGCACCCCAGGGCTTGCATATTGATCTGTACCCTCAGGGAACTGGAGCCGCGCGCAATTTCTTCGGTCAGTATAATGGCCGCAAGCCAACCCATCTCATTGCCCCCATACTCTTCGGGAATGACCGTGCCGAAAAACCCCAATTCTCCCATAGGCTTGAGCACCTCTTCGTAAGGGAAGTAATGATTTTCATCCCATTCATCGGCAAAGGGCGCAATTTTTTCCGCCGCGAAGTCTTTGGCCATTTCACGCAACATCTGTAATTCCTCGGTTAAAGCAAAGTCCATAAATATACCTCCTTATTCAGTCGTTCGAAATTGCTGCAAGTTCTTGATTCCGCACTTCATTTCTTAATATTTGACTTGTCCTCAACCTAATTGATGGTATGGCAGGGCAACGGAGTGTCCCCGAATCATGAATTGGAACGAAGCTCTTAAGTCCTAATTAGGCTTTCAGAACAAACAATTGAATATATACTGCACCTAAGTGAATGGCAACAAAATAATTCACATTGTAGCTACATTTTAACTACTCAGTGAATGGACAAATACCTCAAAACTTTGGCAGAACGGCGGCCCTCTCCACCTATGCTGAGATTGCATTCTACTGTGAATGTGGTGGGGACGTTCGGCGTGGGGACCGAGAATTTGTGTGGCAGCCTTTAAAAGTGTTTAGTATCTTGGGACCTTTTGGTGCTCAGTCCCACCCCATAGCAACGGGTTGCCGGTTTGGGAATGAGCAATCCATAGGAAGGGTATTGTTGCCGTGATAATATTTGAGAGAAACAAATCCACAGTGGGGGAAAAGGGCCGGAATTCATAAGCGTCTACCACCATGAGACGATTTTGTCATGTTCGAATATGACATCAATCAGGCCTTCATAGTCTGCCTGTTCATCATAGAGCTTGAATACGGTCATTTCTTCTTCCCGGGAGAGGATATCCATGAGGATTATCGTGTTGCTGTCAGGCTCTGTCTTCAAGATGTGCAGTGTCTTCATTCCAGTCTCCTAAAAAGGTATAATGAGATCCATCTGACTCAGTTTCTTCCCAATTTCCTCGATCTCCATATGCTTGAAACCGTGTTTCACAGTGTTGACCTTGTTATTCGAGTAGCATGCCCCCTCCATATCTTCCAGCCATTCAAGATTCTCCTGATACTCGCTGGTCATTTCCACCTCAACGTCGAGAACAAACATGTGGACAAAGTAATTCTCAATTGACAGGCCTAATGTGGAACGGGAGCCCTCCCATAGATCCTCTTTTCTACGGATCAAGATCGCCACTTGCTTGATATTTTTCATACTCGGCATTCTCCCCTAAAATACCAGGTACCGATCACATTCTTCGATGATTTCAGCGTGCCTGGCCTGCGTTGCGAAATCTTTCTCTCCTATGCAGGGCACTGGCGGTGTAAGCCCATGGCCTTTAAACGATACATTACATACGGACATGCGTGCTAATTCTCCAAGCTCAACAAATTTGGGATCCTGAGTTGCCAATATCCCGAAATGGGTAAAGAATATTGACACTTCAATCTCCTTCTTTTTTGCCGCTTCACACAGCCTGATGATTTTGTCCAGATGATCGTTGGAGGTCACAAAAATGCCCAGAGATTTTGCCATGCCTTGACTCCCGGAAATAGATTTCCATGGGCTTTACGCACGAGGCCTTCTCAAATATACGCTCCGTGCTGATAGCTGCAACTGATGTAGTTAAAGGCCGCACAAAAGCTATCTCCTTCGCCAATCTTAAACCTGACCTATTACAAATATTAATCGCGAGGGATTATAAAGCACACATTCACCCAAGTGCTTACCCATGTATGTTTCTCAGCGAAATTTTCGATAGAAAATATTGATCATAGTTCCTCAACTCTTATCAAGACATCAATACACAGTCAACAACACAGGAAAAAATATTTTGTTTTGGCCGTTCCAGCACAAAGATCATAAAGGGCAGGAAGAGATTTGATAGCAAACAATGAGTTCGTGTTTTTGCATGCCCACTGCGCTGAATGGACCAAGGTACAGGCTCTGGCGAGAACTGCATGACGTTCTTTTGAATTGACACCGTTCCCATCATAGCGTAAAAGACCATAATATGAGGAATAATCACACAAAACGCTCTTGTGGGCGTCCGCCATTTCTTTGGCAGGCAAACTGCGCCCAGTCCTATTCCCTTTTGGGCGTGTCCCCAGTTTCGTAATCTTGCGAAGAAATAATCATTTCTTGGACCGGGAAGTCTCTGCAAAGTGTTATGACTGAACGGCCGACTGGTGCAGAGAAACAGACACTACTCAGTTGAGTGGCGCCTTACTAACCTAGAGAAGAGGTAGGCAATGAAGGTCAAGTTTTGGGGAACGAGAGGTTCCATTCCCGTCCCAGGAAATGACACAACAGTCTATGGTGGAAACACTACTTGCCTCGAGATTACTCTTCAAAGCGGAAGAAAAATCGTAATAGACGCCGGAACAGGCATCAGGGCCCTAGGTGAGCAGCTGTTAGGTGAGGGGAAAAAGGTCGATATCCACCTCCTGATAACGCACATTCACTGGGACCACGTGATGGGTTTTCCATTTTTTGCCCCTATATACAGTTCTGAAAGCAAGATATCCCTGGATGGCTTTCCCACTTGTTTGAAGGGGCTTAAGTCTACGTTTGACAACAAAATGGGGGATGGATTCTTCCCTATCAGATTTGATAATCTAAAAGCCGATATCAGCTATCTCGCTACCTTGAATCGTGGTCCTTTAGAGATAGACAGCGTGCTCGTTGATAGCATTCCCCTTCAGCATCCTCAGGGTGGGTTTGGCTTCCGTTTTCGTGAAGGAAACAAGACTCTTGTCTTCCTTACTGATAATGAACTCGTGGAAACCACCGAGGCTGGAACGTATCGTGAAGAATATGTCCGATTCTGCAAAGATGCGGATGTTTTGATCCATGACGCCCAGTATAGGCCTGACGAGATTGAGGAACGCAGGGGTTGGGGGCATTCAGATTACGTGGCAGCTTACAATCTAGCCTTAAATTCGCGCGTAGAAAAATTAGTCCTTTTTCACCATGATCCTTCCAGAAAAGATCCGGAAGTCATGTCCATGAAGGCCCACTGCGAAGCCATTGCCAGAGAAGGGAATTCAGATTTCGTCATTGATGCTGCTGGAGAAGGCCATGAGTTGATCGTCTAAAGCCCGATCTCTGCCTCCGATAATAACACTCTGAAAATGCAATCATATTCCGTATCGAATGATACTGGCAAAAAAAAGAGGGTCAACAAAATGATTGACCCCCCTTGGGATTTTCTGGTGGAGCTGAGGGGGATCGAACCCCTGACCTCATGACTGCCAGTCATGCGCTCTCCCATCTGAGCTACAGCCCCTTTTTTTCCTGCGATTGTAGCAAACTGCGTCATCCCATGTCAATATGATATTGACACTGCCGACATGTTTTCACTATAATTACAAGATGAACGCCGGAGTGGTGAAACTGGTAGACGCGCTGGACTCAAAATCCTGTGGTCCTTGCGACCGTGTCGGTTCGATTCCGACCTCCGGCACCATAAATACAGTCTCTGTCATGAAATAGGCCGAACAATCTGGCCCCGCTCCCCGATCCTCACCATCTGATCATTACCTTTTCGGGTAAACCTTCAACGACAACTTGACCCAAAGGCCATATCTTGCGATAACTTTCTCCTTGACACACAAGCCTCCTTCCTATATACTAGACACTGGAGTCCAGATAACACTTTTATCAGAATCTCAGGAGACTACTGGCACTTGTCAGTGGGTATCTACTTGTGAGGAGTTGTCTTATAATTTGCCGCAATGGATGTTTCGGGTATCAAGAAACAGTTGGCCGGGCATGTTGAAAAGGGTTATGAGAATTTTGTAAAACACAAAATCCCGTTTTCAGCAGTCAAAATCAATATACCTCAACAAAACCACGGCAAGAGGCAACTTGAAGATATTGTTAATGAAAATTTTAGGGGAAAACGGGATGTGGTATTTAAGGATGACCATACATACGGCATCCTAATGCAGAATACAACAATTGACGAAGCAACCGCCGCATCAAAACGCCTTGCGGAAAAGCTCTGCCAATCAGGTTATTTTGACAAAGAGTCACCAGCAAATCAAACATTACATGCCTCGGTAGATATTATTGGTTGTGGAAAAGGCAACACGGCAATGCAGTCTACATGCTTTGATTTCAACAAGGCGGTGCATTCGTCACCCTGCCAAAGCCCCCCGGACAATTTGCGCTATGAGGTCAGAACATACATGAAATGCGCACGCCTGCCGAAAAAAGATGGTCCGCAGAATATGAGAAAGATCGACATAAGGATCTGAATCTATTCTATTTGCTCCTCTCTATTTCTATCGCGGTTTTACTCGCGTGAAACGGGGGACTGAAACGGGGGACGGTCATAGGAAAAGAAGTAATTTGACATGAGAGTATAAGATGTGGTAAGAAATCCGCATGCCAAGATTAGCCCGATTAGACGCCCCCGGTGTGCTCCACCATGTTATTATTCGAGGTATTGAACGCCGGAATATTTTCGAAGACAACAAGGATCGTGATAATCTATTAAGACGTCTTGGGGAATTATTGCCGGTTACCAAGACTTCCTGCTATGCCTGGGCAATGTTATCCAACCATGCCCACTTTCTTTTGCGTACTGG